>JBDSIA010000208.1:0-1819 GCA_039918175.1 Thermomonas sp. | reverse complement strand
CGAAGCCGGCGGCATGGAATACCCGACCTTCTTCACCGCCGACAACACTACCCAGGTCGAAGCGGGAACCGCGGGCCGCTATTTTCTGGACTTCGTGACCGTCCACGAATTCGGCCACGGCTATTTCTTCGGAATCCTGGGTTCCAACGAGTTCGAGGAACCCATGCTCGACGAGGGCATGAACGAATACTGGGACCAGCGCTTGTTCCGGACCCGCAAACAGGGCATCAATCCGACCCCGTCGTGGGTCAAGCGCTTGGGCATCAACCTGTCGCTGGACAATGTCTTCGACATGGAGCGCCTGGGGGCCAACCTGGCCGACCCGGCCGATCCGCTCGGCGACAACTCCTGGACGCGCCTGTCCAGCGGCAGCTTCGGCACGGTGTATTCGCGCACCGCCACGCTCATGCGGCAGATCGAAGACATGGTCGGCACACCCGCGATGGAACGGGCGATGAAGCTGTACTACGAGCGCTGGAAGTTCCGCCATCCCTCAGTGGCCGACCTGCGCGAAGCCCTGGCCGAAGGCACCGGCAAGCGCGACATCGTCGAGGCGAATTTCAACGCCTTCATTTACGCAACCGGGCGGGTCGACGATCGCGTTGCCAGCATCGATAGCCGTGAAAAGCTGCCGTTGCCCGGCTACCGGATGTACAAGGGCAAGCAGGTCCTTGTCGGCAACAAGCAGCTCGAAAAGAGCATCGAAAACCGCCGCAAGGCCTGGAAGGCCAAGCATCCGAAAGCGAAAGAATGGGAGGGCGCCTTCCCTTACCACAGCGTGGTGGTAGTCCGTCGAGAAGGTCCTGCGCTGCCGCAGACACTGCGGGTGTCCTTCGCTGACGGCAGCCACCGCGACATGCCGGTAACCACTACCGGAAGCTGGCAACGCTTCACCTTTGATGGGCCAGCCAAGGCAGTCTCCGCGCAACTGGATCCGCACCACTTGGTGAACATGGACCAGTCCCAGCTCAACGACAGCCGCAGTGTCGAGCCCGACAAGCGCGCTTCGCGCCGCTGGTTTGGCGATGTCGCAACCCTGCTGCAGTCCTTGTTTGCCCTGTTGGCTTCCGTCTGAGGCGCGCCCTGATGAATTCTGCAAATACAACACCCCTGCGCGCGAGCACCGCTCTCTCCCATGGCTTGCGCGGCGCCCTGCAATGGCGGCTTTGGCTGCTGTGGATCGTCGTCACCGGCGTGTGCGCGCTCATTGGCGCGATGCCGATCTGGACCTGGCTAGGTGGCGTGCTGGACAACTCGCTTCTGGGCGGCGCGGTGGGTAGCGGCAAATCACCTGCGCTGATGCTCGAAGCCCTCACGTCGCGCGATGCACCACTCGGCTTGCTGGCTGGCGGCATCCGGGTCGCAACGATCCTGATGCTGCTGCTGGCGCCATTCCTGACCGGCGCCACCGTAGCGGCGGCGCGCAGCCGAACATCGCTCGGTTTTGGCGACCTGATCCGGGGCGGCATCGGCGAATACGGACCGATGCTGCGCATGCTGATCTGGTCGGTGATACCGCTGGGGATCGCAATCGCCGCAATGGTTGGCATCAACGCGGCGAACGAATCCATGCACGAAAATGCAGTGCTGGCCTCCGAGCTGGACATGGGCAGCAACATCGCCTGGGTCGTGGGCTTCGTGCTATGGGTGCTGGCACATGCCAGCCTTGAAGCCGGCCGCGGCTGGTTGGCCGCCGACGGGCGTCTGCGCTCAGCCCTCAAGGCCTGGTGGCGCGGCCTGAAGCTCTTACTGCGCCGGCCGGTCGCAGTGCTCTCGGTCTATCTGGTGACCACGCTCGCTGGCTTGTTACTTGCCATAT
>JBDSIA010000207.1:0-14442 GCA_039918175.1 Thermomonas sp. | reverse complement strand
GGCCGGAGTCACGCCGGAAGCCTTCATCGCTGACATACAGGCCAGCCACGAGCGGGACTTCTCCGAATTCGGCGTTGCCTTCGACCACTACGACTCGACCAATTCGCCACGCAACCGCGCGCTGACCGAAACGATCTACGCCAAACTCGAAAAAGGCGGGCACATCGGGCATCGCTCGGTGCAGCAGTTCTATGATCCGGACAGGGGCATGTTCCTGCCCGACCGCTACGTCAAGGGCATCTGCCCGAACTGCGGCACGCCCGACCAGTACGGCGACAACTGCGAACATTGCGGTGCGACCTATGCGCCCACCGAACTCAAGGAACCGAAATCGGTGGTGTCCGGCGCGACGCCCGAACTGCGCGACTCCGATCATTTCTTTTTTGAGGTCGGCCAGTTCCAGGACTTCTTGCAGGAATGGATGCAGGGAGATGTCGCCGCGCCCGGCGTAAAGGCCAAGCTGCGCGAATGGCTGGATGCCGAAGGTGGGTTGCGCGCGTGGGACATTTCCCGCGATGCCCCGTATTTCGGCTTCCAGATCCCCGGCCAGCCCGGCAAGTTCTTTTATGTCTGGCTTGACGCACCCATTGGCTATCTGTCCAGCTTCCAGGCGCTGTGCGAAGCGCGCGATATCGACTTCGACGCGTACCTGTGTCAGGACAACGATACCGAACTGCATCACTTCATCGGCAAGGACATCGTCAACTTCCACGGACTGTTCTGGCCAGCCGTGTTGCATGGCGCCGGCATGCGCGCGCCGACCCGCTTGCACGTCAACGGCTACCTGACCGTGGACGGCGCCAAGATGAGCAAGTCGCGCGGCACCTTCGTGATGGCACGGACGTATCTGGATGCCGGCTTGGCACCGGAAGCACTGCGCTATTACTTCGCGACCAAGACCTCGGGCGGCGTCGAAGATCTCGACCTCAACCTGGGCGACTTCGTGGCGCGGGTGAACAGCGACGTGGTCGGCAAGTTCGTGAATCTGGCCAGCCGCTGCGCCGGCTTCATCGAAAAGCGTTTCGATGGGCTGCTTGCCGCAAACCTGCCGGAACCCGATGTGTATGCGCGCTTCGTTACGCAGCTGCAGCCAATTGCCGCCGCTTACGCGCGCAACGAAGCCGCCACAGCACTACGCCTCACCATGGCGCTGGCCGATGAAGCCAACCAGTACATCGACGCGCACAAGCCGTGGGTTCTGGCCAAGCAAGAGGGCGCCGATTCCGAACTGCAGGCCGTGTGTACGCAGGGACTGAATCTGTTCCGCGTACTTGCTGTTGCACTGGCACCGGTGATGCCGCGCGTGGCCTGGCAAGTCCAGGCGTTCCTGGCAACGCCGGTTGCTGATTGGAATGCACTCGCAAGCCCGCTGCTCGCACATCGCATCCAGCCCTATGCGCCCCTGTTTACCCGCATCGACCCCAAGCAGATCGAGAAGATGATCGAAGCAAGCAAGGACACCTTGGGCAGCGTACGGACTGAGCCTGTCGAAGGGCAAGCGGATGGCCACCCACGAGCGGAAGGCAACCACATCGGCATCGACGATTTCGCAAAACTCGACCTGCGCATCGGCAAGGTGCTCGAATGTGGCTTCATCGAAGGCTCGGACAAGCTGCTGCGCTTCCTGCTGGACGCCGGTGAGCTTGGCCAGCGGCAAATCTTTTCGGGTATCCGTGCAAGCTACGACGAACCAGAAAAACTCGTAGGCCGAAGCGTGGTGTTTATCGCCAACCTGGCGCCGCGCAAGATGCGCTTCGGCATCAGCTAAGGCATGATCCTGTCGGCTGGCTTCGATAGCGGAGGCTTGTCGCTGCTGGATGCCGATACCGGCGCGCTGCCGGGCATGCCGGTGAAGTGAGCGCACGCGCGCCGCACGGATCCATCGAACTGGTCGAGCGCCTCGACCGCATCCTGCCGCAAACCCAATGCGGACAATGCGGTTATCACGGTTGCCGGCCGTATGCCGAAGCGATGGCCGTCGGCGAGGCGGGAGTCGATCATTGCCCGCCCGGTGGTGATGCGGGTGCACGTGCGCTGGCGCTATTGCTCGACCTGCCGGCGGAATCCTACGACCGCAGTCGCGGCGAACAGCAACCGCCATTGATCGCCATGGTGGTGGAAGCGGACTGCATCGGCTGCACCAAGTGCATCCAGGCTTGCCCGGTGGACGCAATCATCGGCGCCAGCAAGCACATGCACGTGGTGATTGAAGCGCTGTGCACCGGCTGCGGGCTGTGCGTGCCGCCCTGCCCGGTGGATTGCATCGTGATGCTCCCAGCTTCGTAAGACCAACTGCCGCTTCGATCGAATCACTGGATAGACGGCGAGAGCGTCGGGGTGAACGGGGAATTGGAGCGGCGCAGCCGCGAGCCCGCGAACGCCAGTCGGCATGCAAGCCGACTGGCCGGGAAATGAGCCGCGAGCGAACCCCCCGGCGCTAGGCGCCGTCGCGCCCGCATCTGCGTCATCGCCTGCTACTTCGCTTTCACTGCCTCGCACGTATCGCACACGCGCTCGACCTTGTAGCCCTTCGCGCGCAGCTTTTCGACCAAGCCATCCTTGCCCAACAGGTGCAGGCTGCCCACCACGATGAGGAGGTCGTCCTGGGTGGAGCCGGTCAGGCGCTGTTCGATCAACGGCAACCAGGCGTTGTTGCGATCCAGATCAAGCAATTTGTAGGAGATCGGCGTTTTAGTGGCCATCTCCACACGCATCTCGCTATCAAGTTTGGCGATATCTCCGCTGCGCCACCATGCATGAATCTGCTGCATCTGCGTGGCGGCCTTCATCGGCTCGTCGAGGAATTCACCCAGGCCTTTTGCCTGTTCGGCATACGGCACTGAATCCATCGCCTTCAGCTGTGCATCAACTGTCTCGAGACCGGTAGTCGGCTTGCCGGCCTTGGCCGCACGCTCCATCAGGTTCCGGTCCAGCCCCAATTCCGCCTTGAAACCCATCGCCTGGGTGATACCGAGGATCAGGCCCAGGCTGACCGCCCAGGGTTCGCTCTGTTCCATCGCCTGCACCGAACCCCCGCGAGCTGCCATCGCCTTGTCGAGCTTGAGCAACGTGGCTTTGGGCAGCACCTTACTCAATGATTTGCCCGGCGCGTAAGCCATGTACTTGCGCGCGGCCACCATGGTGTCGGGGGAATTCATTTCACGCGGATCGACCTCGAACAGCAGCGATTCGGCATCGTCGAAGGCACGATCGACTTCCGCTGGCAACGGATAATCGTCCGCCTTGAGCAGATGGAACGAACCCAGCAAATACACGGTTTTCTCGCTGTTGTTGGCAGCAGATACCTTCCACAGCAAGGGGCGTTTGCTCGAAGCGGGAATTGCAACGGGGAGCGATGCAGGCTTCGCTGTGGCGGTGGTCGTGGATTGCCCGGCAGTGGCCGTTGGCATGATGAGTGGCAACGCAAACACGATAGCCAGGGCGAGCGGGATGCGACGGATGTTCAAAGACAACTCCTCTTTCAATTCAGCATGCGAAATGACGGTACGCGTCAGTGCGCGGATTTCGCGTAGGCTTTTTCGCCCGCTTCAACGGCAAGGTCAAGCCGGTTTTCCGGTGGCGGCAGCGGGCAAGTCGCGAACGGCGTGAACGCACACGGCGGGTTGTAGGCCTGGTTGAAATCGATCAGCACATTGCCCTGCGCATCCGGCATTGGCGCATCGATGAATCGTCCGGCCCCGTAACTGCCATGGCCACTGGTACGGTCCGCGAATACCAGGAACAGCGTGCCCTCGTCTTCATCGAGCGCTTCAAGGCGGTAGGCCTTGCCATCGCGCTTGAACTCCAGCACGCCGGGATTGGCCATTTCATCGATGCTGCCGATGATGTTGGCGATCGGCATCGTCTTGCCTGCCGGATTGGGGATGTAACGGGCCTTGACCTGCCAGTCAGGCCCACCCGGCCAATAGTCCAGGCCGACGAAGTGCTGGCGGGTGTCTGCATCGGCATGCTTCACCCGCAGGCGATAACCACCCGCACGCACGATCACGGTCGCCACGGCCTTGCCGTCGTCGAAGCTGATCCGGCTCGGCCCACCGTCTTGAGTGTCGTCGCGCAGGCTGGCACTGCCCTGCACTGGCGCATCATCGACTTTCACCTCGACGCCGTGCTCGGGCACAAAGGTCAATGCGTCCTTTTTCACGGTAAGTACGCCCAGGTGCGCCGGCCCCATCGCCAGACGGATGCCGTTGTCGGTCGCACTGCCCAGCCGATGTCCACCCGGTTCCAGCACATGCAGGCCAATCAGGCTGGCCCAGCCATCGGGTTTGGTCAGTCGAGCCAGGCGCTCCGCGCGCCAGTCCTGCTGCTGCTTGGCGAAGTGCTGTTTCACCAGCTCCGCCTGTGTCTGGGTATTCTCGACCGCCTTGGTCGGGGGTGGGTTTTTCTGGCAGGCCGCGCACACCAGTCCTACCGCCAGTACGGTCACCGTCAGTTTCATCATCGTCCGCGCAGGAACCATCGATCCATCTCCGCCAGGTTGAAGCGCGTCCAGGTCGGACGGCCGTGGTTGCATTGCCCCGAGCGTTCGGTGGCTTCCATCTCGCGCAACAATGCGTTCATTTCGTGAATCGTGAGGCGCCGATTGGCGCGCACCGCGCCGTGACAGGCCATCGTGGACAGCAATTCATCGCGGGTTTCCTCGATGCGCCGCGTGGTTCCATGTTCGCGCAGGTCGGCCAGCACGTCGCGCAGCAAGGCTTCTACGTCACCCTGTGCAAGCAAGGCTGGCACGCTGCGCATCAGCAGTGATTGCGGACCACTGCGCGCGACTTCGAAACCAAGCTTGGCCAGGGTGTCCGCGTCGCGTTCGGCGATGTCGGCCTCGCGTTCGGACACCGACATGCTCGCCGGCACCAGCAGCGGCTGCGTGCGCAGGCCGGCGCCATCGTGCGCCGCTTTCAGGTTCTCGTAGCCGATGCGTTCATGCGCGGCGTGCATGTCGACCACGATCATGCCGTCGACGTTCTCGGCCAATATGTAGATGCCATGCAACTGCGCGATAGCGAAGCCGAGCGGTGGGTGAGCAGATGCGTCCAGCGTCTGCGAACGGTCAGCCATGGATGGCTGAACTGGGGCATCCGAAGTCCACGTTGTTTCGCCATGGACGGCAGCAACGCCACCATACAGCGCGGCATAAGCCGCCGGCGCGTCACTCACTTGCAAGCCAATCCCCATCTGTCGAGGGGGCGGCATCGTCCAGCCGCTCGATGCGGGGTGCGATGTGGGAAGCGATGCATCGTGACTCGGCATGCTGCCGGCGCGAGTCTCAGCCAGTGCCTCGTGCAAGGTGCGATAGACGAAGTCATGCACCAGTCGCGATTCGCGGAAACGCACTTCGTGCTTGGCCGGATGCACGTTGACGTCCACGCCGCGTGGATCGAGTTCCAGGAACAGCACGTAGGCCGGATGCCGACCATGGAACAGCACGTCGGAAAACGCCTGGCGCACCGCATGCGCAATGTTGCGATCACGCACGGCGCGACCGTTGACGTACAGGTATTGCTGGTCGGCGCTGGCGCGGTTGTACACCGGCTGCGCGATCCAGCCGTGCAGGCGCAGGCCGGCGCCGCTGTGATCCACGCGCAATGCATTGCGCGCGAAATCCTGGCCGAGCGCCTCGTGCAGGCGCCCATCACTCAGAAGGTCCCCTTCGCCCTTCCAGCGCCGTGATGGCTTGCCGTTGTGCGAGACCCGCAGCTCGACGTCCGGCCGCGCCAGCGCAAGCGAGCGCAGCCATTCTTCGATATGCGCCAACTCGGTGCGCTCGGCGCGCAGGAACTTGCGCCGCGCCGGCACGTTGTAGAACAAGTCGCGTACTTCGACTGTGGTGCCGGGCGGATGCGACTGTGGCGCCACCTGGCCGATGCGGCCGCCGTCGACCTGCAACATCGCACCGTGTTCGGCGCCGGTGTGACGAGATGTCAGCGAGAAGCGGCTGACCGATGCCACCGATGGCAAGGCCTCGCCGCGAAACCCCAGCGTGGCCACCGCTTCCAGATCCTCGATACTGGCGATCTTGCTGGTCGCATGCCGGGTCACCGCCAGCTGCAATTCGGTGGGCGGAATGCCGCCGCCGTCGTCACGGATGCGGATCAGGCGCACGCCGCCTTCCTCCAGGTCGATGTCGATGCGTTGCGCGCCGGCATCCAGTGCGTTTTCGACCAGTTCCTTGACCACGGATGCCGGGCGCTCGACCACCTCACCCGCCGCGATCTGGTTGATCAGGGTGTCTGGCAGTTGACGGATGCTGGGTTGGCGGATGCTCACGCCGTGAGTTTACAGCGGGAGTTTACCGCCCGAGGTACGGTGCAACTGTCATGGGCTGCCGCCGGTGGCGGCAGTGGCAGATTGCGATGCTTGAGCGCGGGCGGCATACAGCGTGCCGGGCGGCGGTTGCCGCGAGAAATAATCGTCCACGCCATCCAGGATCGCTGCCGCCAGCGTGCGCTGGAAACCGGGATCGGTCAGCCGCTTTTCCTCGTCCGGGTTGGAGATGAACGCGGTTTCCACCAGCATCGCCGGCATCTTGTCGGAGGTGCGCAACACCGCGAAATTGGCGCGCTCGATCTCAGGCTTGTGGTTGTTGCCAACCCGCTTCAACCCGCTGAGCACATGGTCGGCGGCATCTTCGGACGCCTTCATGTTGCCGCTTTGGGTCAAGTCCAGCAGCACCGACGTCAGGGTGTTGTCCGCCATGCGCACGCGGTCGCTGCCGATCACGTCGGCCGCGTTTTCCTTGTCGGCGAGCCAGCGCGCGCGCTGCGAGGATGCACCGCGGGTGGACAACACGTAAACGGAGGAACCACGCGCCGAACGATTTTCGGCCGCGTCCGCATGGATCGACAGGAAGATGTCCGCCTTGTTGCTGCTGGCGCGGCGCGCCCGCTGCGGCAACGGGATGAATTCGTCGGTATCGCGTGTGAGGTAGGCCTTCAGGCCTGGCGTTGCATTGACCTGGCGCGCGAGTTCACGCGCGATCGCGAGCGTCACGTCCTTTTCGCGAGAACCGTTCAAGCCATGCGCACCCGGATCCTGGCCACCGTGGCCGGCATCGATGGCCACCACCAAGGAGCGCATTCCGGATTGCATCGTCCGGCGCGGGGCGGGTGTGGGTGAAGGCGCGGTCTCGGCCATGTGCGCAACGGCCATATCGCTTGCAGGTTGGCCTGTCGCGGTGCGGGCGGGAACGCCGGTTGCAATACGGGTGGGAATTCCGCTCGCTATCACGCCCGGCATCGGTGTTACCGAGGGCATGGCCGTGTCGGCAATCTCCTGGCCGGTCGCCGCGGCATTGCTCTGGGAGACGGTCGTCGTGGTGACGGACGGCTCCTCAGCCTTGCGCACAATCTCGGCGATGGGGTCGGGCTGGCTCGGTGCGGCTTGGCTTGTTGCAGATTGACTGGCAGCCGATTGCGCCGCTGCCTGTCCCGTCGATGGCGCATGGGCTACGCCATCGCCGGGCCATTCCAGGACCAGCCTGGGGCCGTCGTCGGACTGCTCGATGCGCGGCTTGAGCGGGGCCACATTGCTGGCCAAGTCGAACACGATACGCACCGTACCGGGCTGCGGCTGACCGCTGCGCACGCCTTTCACGACGCCTGCCGCCTGCGGCATCGCCACACCATGGCGGATCTTGCCGTCCGTGAAATCCACGACCAGGCGGTCGGGGTTGTGAAGGTCAATCAGCCTGTACTCGCCTTCACGGTCCAGCAGCAATTCGGCACGTGTGCCGGTGGCACCGGTATCTACCCGCAAGCCCTTGATTTCAGAGGCAGATGCGAGATTCCAGCACAATGCGGCCACCAGTGCGGCGCCAAGTAGTGCCTGCTGCAGGTTGATTGCCTTCACGCGCATGTCACGGAGTTAAGCACTTGTTATAAGGATTGGCAAGTGCTTTTCCCTTAATAATCCGTAACCTGCCGTGCTTTCCTGTTCAGGGTTTGCAACAACATCTTGCAAACCTCAATTCTCCCTGATCGTCGCAACCCAGTCCTCGCCGACCGGGGTTGCGGGTTGCAACCGGCAGCGTCGCCCCGAGCCTTCGACCTCCAGCTCTACCCGCAGATCCGGACGCGGCAAGCTGCCCTGCCCGCGCTCGGGCCATTCGACCAGCCACAGGCGGATTTCGCTGGCATCCAGGCCCAGGAATTCGAGTTCACCGGGATCGCCGATCCGATACAGGTCAAGGTGCAGGGCCATTCCACCGGCCGGCAGCGGGTACTGCTCGACCAGCGTGTAAGTCGGGCTGCGGATGGTGCCGATCACGCCGAGCGCGCGGAGTAATGCCCGCGCCAGCGTGGACTTGCCGGCGCCGAGGTCACCGTGCAGTTCGACGACCACTTGCGCTGGCAGGTTTTCAGCCAGGCGCGCGCCAAGCGCGGCTGTAGCATCGGCATCGGGGAGGAAGAGGTCGTGCATGCGCTTATCGCCGCACCGGATTGGCTAGCCGGCGCAACCATGGCAGCAGGTCGCTGGGCAACAAGCCGCGTTCGCCGTCGTCGCATGCTGCGGCATCACCTGCAGCGGCATGCAGCAATGCGCCTGTGCAAGCAGCGTCGGGTGGCGACCACCCTTGCGCCAACAGCGCCGCGATGCAGCCGGTGAGCAGATCGCCCATGCCGCCGACCGCCATCCCCGGATTGCCCGCGTCGATCACCATGGGCAGTGCATCTGGCGAAGCGATGATCGTGCCCGCCCCTTTCAAAACGATCTGCGCGCCGAAACGCTCGCTCAATGCCTTGGCTGCGGCAAATCGATCGCGCTGGATGTCGCTGGTATCGCAGCCCAGCAGACGCGCGGCTTCGCCAAGATGCGGCGTCAGCACATCGCAGGGACGCAGCATGCGTGGTGCCTGCGCGAGCAGGTTCAATGCGTCGGCATCCAGTACGCGCGGCGTGTCGCAGGCCAGGACCGCATCGAACAAGCCACGCCCCCACTCGGTTTGCCCGAGCCCCGGCCCGATGGCGACGACATCTGCACGCGCAAGCAATGCCCGCATGTCCTTTGCCGACGCGACCGCATGCGCCATGATTTCCGGACGATGCGCCAGCAGCCCTGGCACGTGTTCGCTTCGGCTGGCGACACTGACCAGGCCCGCGCCACAGCGCAATGCGGCTTCGGCCGCAAGCAAAACCGCGCCACCGCCACCGTGGTCGCCGCCAATGCACAGCACATGGCCATTGTCGCCCTTGTGGCTGTTGCGGGCGCGCAACGGCAGCATGGTTTGCAGCGCGTGGATCGAGCAGGTCCGTGCGCTGGCTTCGATGCCCTCGAATACAGATGTGGGCAAATCGAGCGCGTCGAGGTCCAGTTCTCCGATATGTTCCAGTGCATCACCCGTACGCAGTCCACGATGCCCGGCGATGAGCTGCAAGGTGCGCAGCGCAACGATTGCAGCCCCCGGCCTGTTGCCATTGCGTGCATCGATGCCGGTTGGCACATCCAGCGCGAGCACCGCTGCAGGTTGCGCATTGATCGAATTGATCAACGCAGTCAGGACATCGTCCGGCGCACGCGACAGGCCGATGCCGAACAGCGCATCGACGATCAGGTCGGCATCCGCCAACGCATCTTGCGCGTCAACGATGCGGCCACCCCCGGCGATGTACCCATCGCAAGCCCGGATCGCCAGTGCTGTTGCCGGCGCATGCCCGGCCATGCGCAGAACACGCACATCGCGCCCGGATTCATGTGCATGACGGGCCAGCACGTAGCCGTCGCCCCCATTATTGCCCGGCCCACACACCACCACGATGCGCCTGGCCTGCGGCCAATGTGCCAGCACATAGCGCCACCCAGCTTCGCCTGCACGCGCCATCAATGCGAACCGATCGCCGCCGCACAACGCGATGCCGCGCGCTTCCAGCATGCGCAGCGCATCGACGTCATACAGGGCTGTGATCGGCGACATGGGGGGATTCTATCGGGCGCAGGCGCTCGGGCGCGCTCCTATACTTCGCGGGTGGACACGCCCGCACCCGACTACATCGCCCTCGCGACGCGCATCCGTGCGTTGGCGCAGGCTGCCGGCTTCCAGCGCGCGGGCATTTCCGGGGTGGAACTGGCCAGCGACGAAACCCACCTCAACGACTGGCTGTCACAAGGCCTGCATGGCTCGATGGCGTGGATGGCGCGGCATGGCGACAAGCGCGCACGTCCTGCAGAACTGGTGCCGGACACGCTACGGGTCATCTCGGTCGGCCTGGATTATGGTCAGGACGGCGACGCCGCCTGGGCCAACCTGGCCGATGGTGAACGCGCCTATGTCGCCCGCTATGCACTTGGTCGCGATTATCACAAGCTGATGCGCAACCGCTTGCAGACACTTGCCGATGCGGTGGCAGATGAAATCGGCCCGTTCGGACATCGCGTGTTCGTGGATTCCGCACCGGTACTGGAACGCGCGCTGGCGCGAAACGCGGGGCTGGGCTGGATCGGCAAGCACACCTGCCTGATCGACAGCGATGGCGGCAGCTGGTTTTTCCTCGGGGAGCTCTTTGTCGACTTGCCGCTGCCAATTGACACGCCCGCGACCGAGCACTGCGGCACGTGCACGCGCTGCATCGACATCTGCCCGACCCAGGCCATTACAGCGCCCTATCGACTGGACGCGCGTCGCTGCATTTCCTATCTCACCATCGAGCATGAAGGCAGCATCGACGAGGAGCTGCGTCCGCTGATCGGCAACCGAATCTTCGGCTGCGACGACTGCCAGCTGATCTGCCCGTGGAACAAGTTCGCCCAGCGCACCGATGAGCCGGATTTCCGCGCCCGCAACCACCTGGATCAGGCGAGTCTTGCCCAACTGTTTGCGTGGGACGAGGATGAATTCCTGCACCGCACCGAAGGCTCCGCGATCCGCCGCAGCGGCCACGAACGATGGCTGCGCAATATCGCGGTGGCGCTTGGCAATGCGCCGCGTAGCGAGGCCGTCGTCACTGCGTTGGAATCACGCCGTGAGCATCCGTCAGCGGTGGTGCGCGAGCATGTGCAATGGGCGTTGACGCGACACGAGAAGACTTGGCAAAAAAGGGGGTCAGAGTGAAGTTTTTGTGATCGCATTGCCGGAACCAGATGAATTTGCTGGCAGGAAATTCACTCTGACCTCTGATCACTTCTTGGCGGCCGCGGCAGCCTTCACGCGTTCTGCGGCGTCGCGCTGGAATGCGCCGATATGCGGAAGTTCACGCAATACCTTCGATTGCGGATCCAGCGTGTAACTGATATTCGCCGGGATTCCCACTCGACCCTGTCCACCGGTCATCTCGACATCGACTACATGGTCGCCGACGCGTACCTGCACCGGCATCGGGAAAGGCTTGTCACCCTCAGTCTTCCAGCGCAACGTCAGTTCGCGCGCACTCCGTATGGCCACCAGATCGGGTAACTTCGCCGAGCGCAGGTAGACATCGAAGAACCATCCGTAATCCTTGCCGGTGATGCGGTTGACGATGTCGATGAAATCCGCGGTCGTAGCGTAGTGCGGCTTGAAGTTGCCAGGTCGCGGCGTGTCCGTGCCGTAAACGATCTCGCGGGTGGCTCGAAAGAACGCGTCGTCGCTGATCAGGCCACGCAACGTGTGCAGCATCAGCGATGCCTTGGCGTAGATATCATTGCCGGGGCCACGCTCGTTGTCGTACACGATCTCCTCGGTCATGCTGCGGCCGGACACGATCGGATGGAGGTTGAGCACGCGAGCACGCTGCTTCATTAGTACCGCCATATACCCCATATCGCCGCGCAGCCACTGCATGTACAGCGGCTGCATGTAACTGCCGAAGCCTTCATGCAGCCACATGTCGTCCCAGTCGGCATTGGTCAGCTGGTTGCCGAACCATTCGTGCGAAAACTCGTGCTGAAGCAACCAGTCGTAACCGTATTCGTCCTTCTTGTAGTCGTTGCCATAGGCATTGATGGTCTGATGCTCCATGCCCAGGTGCGGGGTCTCGACAACGCCCACCTTCTCGTCACCAAACGGATACGGGCCTATCACCTCCTCGAAGAATTCCAGCATCGGTGCAAATTCGGCGAACAGCCCCTTCGCCTTGACCTCATTGCCTTTCAGATACCAGAAACGCAGCGGAATGACATTGCCGTAGCGCGAGTGGTAGTCCGCCTGCAGCAATTCGTACGGCCCGATATTGAGCGCGATTGCATAGGTATCCGGGTTGCGCGCACTCCAGTGATAAGTGCGCCACCCATCCTTTTCTTCCATGCCCTTGGCGACACCATTGCCGGCGGCGACCAGTGGTGCCGGGACGGTGATGTGCTGGTCTACGCGCAAGGGTTCGCCTTGCGGATGATCGATGCACGGCCAGAGCAGGTCGCAGCCCTCGCCCTCCACCGCGGTAGAGATCCATGGCTCGCCGTTGGGTGCCTTTGCCCAGACGATGCCGCCATCCCATGGCGCGCGCTTGGCGAGATGCGGCGAGCCTGCATAGCGGATGCGCAGCACCGTCCGGCCGCCATCGATCAACGGCGTGGGCAAATCCACGCTCATCCGACCTTCCGGGTTGCGCCATGCATCTTTGGCAATCGTAACGCCGTCGACTTCGACCAGGTCGATTGTGTAATTACGATCGAGATCCACCACCAGCCGCGAAATCGGCGCATTGGCGCGGAACGTCAACTGGGCGTCGCCATCCAGCCATTTGCGCACCGGGTCAACCTTGAACGAAAGATTCGCCAGCTCGAAGCTGACCGCCTCCTGCTCCGGCGCGCGGGGCATGCCGCTGGCCATCGTGGTTGGCGTCAAAGGGAGCTGTTCCGCCGCTTGTACGAAAATGACGTGAAGGCGAGCGCAACTGCGAGAAGTCGGATCAACAGCGTCATGTCGATTCCCTGTATTAAGGCACAACTATCACATATGTGATTCCTGCCTAGCTCTGATTGTCACAATCAACATTGCCAGCGCAGACGGCGGCACACAGTGTAAGAAAAGCTGAATGGCCACTTTCAAGTCACTGGTCGATTGTCTGGACAGCGTGAAATCTCAGCATCGATTCATGCAGCCAAGGGTTAACTGACATCACCGGGCACGAATGATTCGTGCCGTTGGAGTAAAGAAATGATCCGTCTGTCCACCCGCACCTTGACCACCGCCGTGCTGGGCGCCCTTCTCGCTTGCGGCAGCATCGCGCCCGCATTCGCCCAACAGGATGCCGAAGAAGACACAGAAAATAATGCTCGCAAAGCGCGCAAAGAACAGCGAAAGGCTGAACATCAGCAGGCAGCTCAGCAGGCCGCAGAGCCCGTACAGGCTACTCAGAGGCCGCAGCGCCCGATCGCACGGCCAGAACCGGAACGGCGCGAAAACTGGGGTGAGCAGGCACGTCAACAGGCTGAACGCCGACGCGCCGAGCGCACGGAACAGGGGCCGGATCGCCGCGAACAGATGGCTGAGCGCGTGCAACAGCAGCGCCAGCAGCAAGCCGAGCGCCAATCTCAGCAACGCGAGGAAATCTCCCAGCACATGGCCCAGCAACGCGCGCAGGCCGAACGCCGCAGCAACGAGCAGCAACGGCAGCAAGAAGAAACGCGTGCCGCGCAAGCCCGTGCGCAGTCCAATCAACGCATGGCCGTCGAACAACGTTCGCGGAATGAGCATCGTGATGATCGTGACCCTGACTCCCGAAACAATTCAGCCCAGCGGGATGATGACCATGGCCATCACGGCCGTATCGACAATATGCGTGACGACCACCTCGATTCCTCGCGCGAGCGAGTCTCGCGCGAACAGCAGCGCCAGCTAATTGACCAGCAGCGCAGCCAGGCGATCCGCTGGCAACGCGACGAAGCGGCGCGGCGCGCGCAGGCCGAGCACCGCGCACATGACCTGCAACATCAGCACCGGAACTCGCAGTACCGTTACCAGCAAGACTATTACCGGCGCTGGCTGGCCCAACAGTCGCGCTGGAATGCATCGCGGTATGACTATTACAACGACCCCTACTATTACACCGCGTCGAACTACCAGTATGGATACGGCGGCAACTGGTACAACACCAACCAGTACGGCGCCCAGCTCCTGCAGCAGGCGGTGCGCGATGGGTACCAAGAGGGGTATTACGCAGGTCGTGCTGATCGGCAGGACGGCTGGCGGTTCGATTACCGCAACAGCTACGCCTACCAGGATGGCAGTTATGGCTACAACGGGTACTACGTCAGCCAGAATGACTATCGATACTACTTCCGGCAGGGTTTCCAGCGCGGTTACGACGATGCCTATCGCGGCCGCAACCAATACGGTCGCTACGACAGCCGCAACGGGCTTGCCAATATCCTTCCGGTAATCCTGAGCGCAGTGCTGGGTTTCCAGAACTACTGAGTCCAACCACCAATGCTCCTCGACGCCCGGCCAATGGCCGGGCGTTTGCATGTGTGGCTTCAACGCAACTGGCTGTCCTTGCTGCCTCGGCGGTT
>JBDSIA010000206.1:0-5831 GCA_039918175.1 Thermomonas sp. | reverse complement strand
CAAGGTGTCACCACGCTGTACCTGGTAGGTCTTGGGCGGCACGGGCCTGGCCGGCGGCGGCGACGCGGCCATGTAGGCGGGCGGCATGGTGGAGGTCATCGGTCCGATCCGCACCAGTGCGGATTGCACGTTGCTTCTCGCCAGTTGCCTGGCCATGTCTGCGCGCCGCCTGCCCGTCGTGCAGTAACGCTCGTACAGCAGGGCGATGCGCGAGGTCGCGTTCAGCGTGGTGCCGGCGGGCATCGGGCTGTCGGCGTCCCAGCGCGGATTGAGGTTGCGCAATGCGCGCAGGTAGCCATCGCGCGAGCCGTTGTTGCCCAGGCAAATGGTCAGTTCGTAGATCGAGCTTGGCTGGGCCAGCCTGAGTGTCGCCGGGCGCGTGCTGAGCCGCGGCCAGTGGATGCCGTAATCGCGCGGATGCAGGTACAGCCAGGCGGCGGCGATCACCATCGGCACGTAGTCTTTGGTCTCGGTGGGGAACTGGCTGTACACATCTGGGTCCCAGAAATTGCGCCCGCCACTGGCCGCGAACACGCGGGCGGCGCGGCCTTCGCCGCCGTTGTAGGCCGCAAGCGACAGTTCGATGCTGTTATTGAGCCCGCGCATGCGTTCACTTAGGTAGGACGCCGCCGCATCGGCCGCGGAGCGTGGGTCGTAGCGGGTGTCGAAGCCGGTACCGTCGTTGCCCAAGCCATAACGCCGGCCGGTCTCCGGCATGAACTGCATCGGGCCAACCGCGCCAGCGCGTGAACCGACGTGCACCTTGCCGTTGGATTCCTTGGCCATGATCCCGAACAGCAACGCCTCCGGCAGGCCCTGGCGCTTGAACGAAGGCGACATCAGGTGCTGCATGTAGCGGTAGTTTTCGTAGCTGTCCATCAGCGACGGGCGCATGTCGGTCAGCCAGCGGCGGATCCCGGCCTGCACCGCCGGGTTGAACTGGACCATGCGCACGAAGCGCTGGCCGTCTTCGCTCAACAGGGCCGCAGCGCTGGCGGCGTCGGGCACGTCGGCATCGGCCAGGTCGCCTTCGTCGATCGGGTCGTCGGCGTACTCGCCGGATGCGGCATCACTGAACCCCATTGGCGCGGCCTTGAGCAGGCGCTCATACGTGGCCAGCATGGGTTTCAGCGCACAGCCGCGCTGGCGCGCGCAGGCCTCCACCACGATTTGCATATTCCCAAGCGCGGCCCTGGTGGCGGTACTGGCGGTGACGTCATCGTCGGCCAGCAAGCCGGCTCGATACTGCTTTTCGGCGGCGTCCATGCGTTGTTGGAGGACTGCGATATTGGCTTGGTCGCGACGCGACTGCGCCTGTGCCTGGGGGGCCGCGAGACCGGCGATCAACGTGACCGCGAGTGCGGCCAAGGTAGGGAGCGAACGGAATGACATGGGCAAGCCGACAGCGTGGGGAACCAGCAGGGTAGCCGCCAGCCCGAAGCCGCGGCAAGCTGCCACGCGTCACGCGCGCTACGCGACGCATCCGCATAGAATCAGGCGTTCGCATTTTCATCTCCGCAATTCAGCGCAACGAGGCACCATGGACCAGGCCAGCATTCCGCCCATCCTTGTCGGCAAGGCCGTCACCACCGACACCAGTGGCTTGGTGTACTTGCTGCCGAAGTACGGCAACCGACATGGGCTGGTGGCCGGCGCGACCGGCACCGGCAAGACCGTGACTCTGATGACCCTGGCTGAAGGCTTCAGCAGGATCGGTGTGCCGGTGTTCCTGGCTGACGTCAAGGGTGACGTGGCCGGACTGGCGGTGCCGGGCGCGATGAACGACCGGATCAGCCAGCGCCTCGCCGAAATCGGGATTACCGATTATCAGAACGAAGCCGCGCCAGTGGTGTTCTGGGATCTGTGGGGCAAGGCCGGCCATCCGGTGCGGACCACGGTCAGCGAGATCGGGCCAATCCTGCTCAGCCGCATGCTGGACCTCAACGACACCCAGAGCGGCGTGCTCGACATCCTGTTCAAGCTGGCGGATGACCGCGGCCTGCTGCTGCTCGACCTGCATGATTTGCGCGCCCTGCTCGGGCTGCTTGCCGACGAGCGCAAGGACATTTCGACCTCGTACGGCTTGGTCAGTACGCAATCGATCGGCGCGATCCAGCGCGCGTTGCTGCGGTTGGAGGCCGAAGGCGCCGACATGTTCTTCGGCGAACCGGCCTTGCAACTGACTGACCTGATGCGTACCACCACCAATGGCCGCGGCGTGGTGAACATCCTGTCCGCCGACCAGTTGATCCTGAAGCCGAAGCTGTATTCCACGTTCCTGCTTTGGCTGCTGTCGGAGCTGTTCGAGACATTGCCTGAAGTGGGCGATCTGGAAAAACCCAAGCTGGTGTTCGTGTTCGACGAAGCCCATCTGTTGTTCCACGATGCGCCGCCGGCCCTGCAGCAACGCATCGAACAGGTGGTGCGGATTATTCGATCAAAAGGCGTGGGCGTGTATTTCTGCTCGCAGTTCCCGGACGACGTGCCGGACAACATCCTGGGCCAGCTCGGCAACCGCTTCCAGCATGCGCTGCGTGCATTCACCCCGCGCGACCAGAAAGCGGTACGCACCGCTGCCGAGACCTTCGTCGCCAATCCAGCCCTGGACGTGGCGGTCGCCATCGGCCAACTGGGCGTCGGCGAGGCGTTGGTTTCCACCTTGCAGGACAAGGGCGTGCCAATGCCTGTGGAACGCACACTCATTGCCCCACCACGCTGCCGGATGGGTGCCATCACCGAGGCCGAACGCGCGCAAGTGCGGGCCGGCAGTCCGGTTGGCGCAACCTATGACACGCGCATCGACCGTGATTCCGCTTCGGAGATGCTGGCGCGCAAGGCCGAACAGAAAACCGAGCAGGCGCAGGCGCCGCAAGCCAAGACCCGAGATCACGACGACGCGCACGAAGGTGGCCTCGGACAGACGATGAAAGATGCGGTGTTCGGCACCAAGCGCCGTCAGGGCATGGTCGAGACCATGGCCAAGCAGACCGCGCGCACCGTGGGGTCCCAGATTGGCCGGCAAATCCTGCGCGGGATCATGGGCGGGATGTTCGGCGGCAAGCGCTAGGTCTCGCTGCAATGGGCAGGTGGCGTCCGCCCGCGCAGGCCAGCACCGCGCTGATCACACGCGCCGGGCGTGATCGGCTGAAGGCGGAACTTGATGACCTCTGGCGCATGCAGCGTCCTGAAGTGGTGCGCGCACTGGCGGCAGCGGCGGCCGAAGGCGACCGCTCCGAAAACGCCGAATACACCTACCGCAAGAAGCAGCTGGGCGGCATCGACCGGCGGGTGCGCTACCTGAGCAAGCGATTGGAAGCCTTGCGCGTAGTGGAGGCCGTGCCCAGCGACCCCGGCGCGGTGTTCTTCGGTGCGTGCGTCACCCTTGAACGGATCAGCGACGGCGTGGAACTGGTGTACCGGATCGTCGGGCCGGATGAGACCGATGCGCCGCTTGGCCACATCAGCATCGATTCGCCGCTGGCGCGCGCGCTGCTCAAGAAGCACGTCGATGACGAAGTGCAGGTCGAGTTGCCGACAGGACCAACGGCCTTCGTGATCGTTGACGTGCGCTACTAGCGGTCATTGCTGGATGCACATAGGCCGAACAACGTCGCCGGCCTGTCATCGTGGACGCCGGAGGATCCCGGACGCCCATCCGCTTACGCTCTGTGCGTCGCCCGTTCAGCGTGTCACTGGCTGGGAGTTGTACTTGGTGGCGAAGGACGCATAGACCCCGCCCAGCACCGCGCCGTACATCAGGTGCGCGAAAATCGAAATCCAGCCACGCGCCATCTCGAACCACGGGAACATGGCCGTCATGCCATAGAAATTGACAACATAAACGATCAGTCCGAAGACGCCGCCGATCACGATCGCCGGCCCTTGCCCGCGTCCCTTTGCGATCAACGCGAAGACGAATGCCAAGATGATGGACAAGCTGAAATGAATCAGCATGGCCACCAACAAGATGCCCATGTCGAATGTCGCGGGGGGCGGCAATACGCCCTTGCCCATTCCGATGGCGGCGATCATGCGTGGCGGTCCCCACGGACTTGCGCCCTTGAATATTGCGACCATGCCCATTTCCAGCATCATGAATACGGCGCCAGCGATGATTGCGGCCCAGATGGCTGCTTTGGCATTCACGCGAGGTGCAAGTGCGATTGAAGTTTGCATTGGAATTCTTCCTGTTGAAATCGTTGTAAAGACACACTTTGGTAACGCATTCGCTGGCAGCGAATGGTGATCCTTCTTTGATTCGACGTCAGATCCCGCCGTACCAGTCGTAGCCCTGGTCTTCCCAGTACCCGCCCTTGCCACCGGCCATGCGCGTGTAGCTGTCGACCAGTTCGATGGTGTGTACATACTTGGGCTGTTTGTAGCCCAACTTGCGTTCGATGCGCATGCGCAAGGGCGCGCCATTGGCCACCGGTAACGGCGATCCGTTGAGCGCATATGCGGCGATGGTTTGCGGATGTAGCGCATCGCGCAGGTCTGCGCTTTCGTAATAGCGACCGCCGTTGTTGGACAGGTCATCGAAGCAATGGAACACCACGTATTGCGCGGACGACTTGATCCCCGCCAGTCCGAGCAAGTGCGCCAGCGGCACGCCGGTCCATTGCCCGATCACGCTCCAGCCCTCCACGCAGTCGTGTCGCGTCACCTGGGTGCGCGATGGCAACGCGCGCAGCGCGTCCAGGGTGAATTCCATCGGCCGTTCCACCAATCCGCGCAGGCGCAATTGGTAGCCAGCGAAGCCTTGGTCCTTCAACGCGAGGTATTCAGCCGTCTGCGGGTTGATCGAGCCGTTCGCCCTGAAGCTCGGCGAGATCATGCTGGTCGGATATTCGCGGACCAGCCGGTCGCCGGACAGGAAGCGCTGCGCAGTGCGATTCAGCGGCTCCGCGGTGCTCAACACATCGACGAACCCCGGGCTGTTCGACAGGGCGTCGCAACCCGCCAGCAGACCAACGCCGGCACCGGCCGCGGCGATGCGCAGGAAACGGCGACGCGGCAACAGCAGGTGATCACTCATGGCCGGCCTCCCCTGCAGGTGGCTTCGGTGTTGATGGCGAATCGGTACGGATCCGGAAGCGGCCACTGATCATCGAGCGCAGTTCGTTGATCGGCCCGGCATACACCACCATCAGCACATGCACGATGGCGAACAGTACGAACAGGCTCATCGCGATGAAATGCAGCGTGCGCGCCGATTGGCGGCCACCGACCAGATCGATGAAGCCGCCCATCAGGCCGTCCATCTGCGGTGACATCGACAGCCCGGTCAGCACGATCAGCGGGGTCAGCCCGAAGATCACGCCCAGATAAGCGAGTTTCTGCAGCGGGTTGTAGCGCATCGCTTCCTCGCCGACCGGGTGCCGGAAGCGCAGGTGGTCGATGATGGATTTCGGGATCTCACGCCAGTCACGGCGCTGCATCGCCAGATCGCGTTGCAGGTGGCGGCTAACCAGCGACCACAGCAGATAAGTGCAGCCGTTGATCACCCACAGCCAGCCGAAGAAGAAGTGCCAGCGGCGTCCCACTGCAAGGTTGCGCGTGCCGGGGATCATCGCCCATGACGGCGCCACCGCGCGCACGCGGGTGTCATCTGGATTGTCGGTGGCGCCCAGCAAGCCGGTGCTGTCGAAATGCGCGCTGCCGATCTGGGTCACGCCGCGCAACTCGCCGCCCCGCGTCACCGCCTTGGCCGAAGCCAGCGGGGCATCGAACGTCGCGGCTTCGCCCCAGTACAGCGCCGGGTGCGCGTTGAGGATCTGCAGGCCGCTACCGATCATCGCCAACATGCAGGCGAGATTGATCCAGTGCATCAG
>JBDSIA010000205.1:0-7061 GCA_039918175.1 Thermomonas sp. | reverse complement strand
ACGTCGATCACCATCAGCGCGGAGTCGACCGCGGTCAGCACGCGGTAGGTGTCCTCGCCGAAGTCGGCGTGGCCGGGAGTATCCAGCAGGTTGATGATGCGACCCTCGTACGGGAACTGCATCACCGAGCTGGTCACCGAAATGCCGCGTTCCTTTTCCAGCGCCATCCAGTCGGATGTCGCGTGGCGCGCGGCCTTGCGGCCCTTGACCGAGCCGGCCATCTGGATCGCGCCGCCGAACAGGAGGAGCTTTTCGGTCAGCGTGGTCTTGCCGGCATCAGGGTGGGAAATGATGGCGAAGGTGCGACGGCGCGCGGCTTCGCGGGAAACGTCTGGGCTCAGAGCTGCGGACATGGGGGCACCGCGCAGGTGCGCGTCTGTCGGATCGGGAGGATCGGCGATTATAGCGGGCGGCGTTGGCGCATCGCCTGCTGCCGATTCAATGCGTCGGCATCGCCACGCCGCGCATGCGGAACGGGATCGACACCAGGCGCATGCCGCGGTTGACCTGAACCGCGAAATGCAGGTGCGGGCCGGTAGTGAACCCGGTATTGCCGGAAAGGCCGATCTGCTGGCCGGCAGCGACGCGCTGGCCCACACGGACCAGTGCGCCTTCCGCTCGCAGGTGCGCGTAGATCGCCATCGTGCCGTCGTCGTGGAGGATGCGGACGAAATTCGCGCGGCCACCGTATTTCTCGCGCTTGAGACCAGCCTTGCTGAAATCGGACTCGACCTGCATCACTGTGCCGCTGCGCGCGGCCACTATCGACGTGCCAATGTCGGCGGCGAAGTCCAGCGCGTAACGGTTCTGTTCGTCGTCGTGGCTGAACACGCCGCCGAAACCCTGGTCGATGCGGTTGCTTGGCTGGCGCAGTGGCAGCTGGTATTCGACGTCCCGCACGCTCGCGCTGGGGTTGCCAGGCACACCCTTCAAGCTGAGCTCGAAACTGCCGCCACGCCCGGGAGCGTCCGCGCGCAACCGCGCAACCAGCACGCTTCCACGGGCAGGCACCGTGGCCCGCGCTGGCAGTGCCGGCTCGCCATGGACATTGCTGCTGCGGCTGAAACCGAGCAGTACCTCGATCGGCCCGGCCAGGCTGTTGTCCGCATAGGCAAGGTATTCGCCATCGCCGGCTTCCACCCGCAGCCGCGCGATCGCGCTGGGCTCGACCGGAACCGGAATCACCCGCACCTTGGACGCCGCGGCATTGCCGGGCTGGCGGTCGCCATAGTGGACCACACCGTTGCGGTCCACCCATCGATACACCTGCGCACGCCCCGGCTGTGGCAAGAACGCAGCCAGAACGGCGAGGACTGCGAAGGAAGCAAGGAGAGGACGCAATGGCATGCGACGAGTATGCCTCCGCTGAAGCATCAGATTGCTGAACGCCGAAAATATATCGCTTTATGCGGATGAAGAGATTGACATATCGGGAAATCACCGCCAGACTAGCCGCATCCATCGAGACCGGCTGAGGGACAGGCCCGAAGAAGCCGGGGCAACCTGATGGAGACGACCCACGTGGTTGTCTTCGTCGCGGTGCCAAATCCTGCGGGGACCTGCGTGTCCACCGGAAGATGGTTGTGATGTCGCGCTTGCCGCGACTTTCGCATCCGCCGATCTTGTCGGCTTTCCGGCTTCCCCGTGCGATCCGATGGTTTTATCCACATCGGGATACCACCATGAGCCTTGCCGAACGAACCGCACCCAGTCCCAAGTCCGCATTGGCCGGCATCGACATGCGTGCGTCAGCCGTGCTTCCCACGGATCCCGATGCCATGCGCGGTTGCATTGACGCCGTGTTGCGCACGCGCCATGCCGGCACCCGCAAGGTGCGCATCGCCTATGAACTCTCGGGCAGTGCGGGCGCGCCTGTGGTGATGGTGGCGGGTGGTATTTCCGCGCATCGACACGTGGCGAGCAACGCGTGCGATGCCGATGCCGGCTGGGCCGAAGATCTGGTGGGCGCGGGCCGCACCCTGGATCCGGCGCGCTACCGCATTCTGGCGTTCGACTACTTCGGCGCCGATGGCAGCCTGGATGCGCCAATCGACACCGCCGACCAGGCCGATGTGATCGCCTTGTTGCTCGAAGCGCTGGGCATCGATTGTCTTGAAGCCTTCATCGGCTACTCCTATGGCGCCATGGTCGGTTTACAGCTGGCGCAGCGACACCCGAGGCGTTTGCAACGGCTGGTTGCGGTCAGTGGCGCGCATCGCGCACATCCGTATGCAGCAGCGTGGCGTGCGTTGCAGCGCAAGGCGGTTGCGCTCGGGCAACTGCAATGTGCGGACGAACAAGGCCTGTCGCTGGCGCGCCAGTTCGCGATGCTGAGTTATCGCACGCCGGAGGAATTCGCCGAGCGCTTCGACACGCCGCCTTCATTGAAGAATGGCCGCGTCTGCGTAGGCGCCGAAGACTACCTGGATGCGGCCGGTGCGAAGTTCGTTGCGCGGGTCTGCAGCACTGCATGGCTGCGCCTGTCCGAGTCGATCGACCTGCACGAGATCGATCCTGCGCAGGTCAGCGTGCCGACCACGGTCATTGCCGTGGAAGGCGACCGGCTGGTGCCACTGTCCGATGCAGTGACCTTGGTCGAGGGCCTGGGCTTGAACGGAAACCTGCGCGTGCTGCGTTCGCGTTACGGCCATGACGCCTTCCTCAAGGAAGGCGATCGCATCGACGCGCTATTGGGCGCGGCGTTGCGCCACGACATCAATGGAGAAATCGCATGAGCCTGGACAGCATCGACACCAAATCCATTCACCAGCCCCGGTGTCGTCCTTCGACCCAAGCCGTGCGCGCCGGCATAGACCGGGATACGGCTTTCGGTGCGGTGACACCGCCTTTGGTGCTGTCCTCGAATTTCAGCTTCGCCGGCTTCGACCAGAAGCGCGAATACGATTATTCACGCAGTGGCAATCCGACCCGCGACCTGCTTGGCGAAGCGCTGGCGCAATTGGAAGGAGGCGCCGGCGGCGTAGTGACCTCGACCGGCATGTCCGCAATCACCCTCGTGTTAAGCGCGTTGCTGCAACCGGGTGACAGGCTGGTGGTACCGCACGACTGTTACGGCGGCAGCTGGCGCTTGTTCAACGCGTTGGCAAGGAAAGGTGCATTCGAACTGGTCACCGCCGACCTCACCGATCCGCGTGCACTGGCCGAGGCCTTGAATCCATCGCCCGCATTGGTCTGGATCGAAACTCCATCCAACCCCTTGCTGCGGGTCACCGATCTGCGTTTCGTGATCGATGCCGCGCACAAGGCCGGTGCGTTGGTCGTGGTCGACAACACGTTTCTGTCGCCGGCTCTGCAACGTCCAATTGCTGATTTCCAGGCCGATGTGGTGGTGCATTCGACCACCAAATACATCAATGGCCACAGTGACGTGGTCGGCGGCGCGGTGATTGCGCGCGATCCCGCAGTGCATGAACAACTGGGGTGGTGGGCCAATTGCCTGGGCATTACCGGTTCTCCGTTCGACAGCTTCCTGACCTTGCGCGGGCTACGTACGCTGGACGCACGCCTGCGCGTGCACCAGGAAAACACCCAGACACTGGTGGCATTGCTGGATGGGCATCCCGCGTTGCGTGCGCTGCACTATCCGGGCTTGGCAACACATCCTGGGCATGCACTGGCAGCACGCCAACAACATGGTTTCGGTGCGATGTTGAGCGTTGAACTGGAAGGCGGCGAGCAAGCGGTGCGCGCCTTCCTGGAGGGCTTGCGCTACTTCACCTTGGCCGAATCACTCGGCGGTGTGGAGAGCCTGGTCGCGCACCCGGCGACCATGACCCACGCGGCGATGAGCGCAGAAGCGCGTGCGGTCGCGGGGATTTCCGATGGACTGCTGCGGTTGTCGGTGGGCATCGAACATGCGGATGACCTGCGCGCGGATCTTGCCGACGCATTGGCGCGCGCGCAGGCCGCCACCAGCATGGTGCGCAAGGCCGCCAAATGAACGCACAAGTCGCGGCATTGCGCAGTCCCGGCGTGCAACCGGCGCGGGTGGCCCTGCTCGGCACCGGTACGGTGGGCAGCGCGCTGTGGTCGCGGCTGGCCAGTTGGAGTGAGACATCCTTGGGCCAGCGCCTGTCGCTGGTGCATGTCGCCAATTCACGGATCGCCATCAGCAATTGCCAGGGCATCCCGTCCAACACGCCGGAGATATTCATGCGCTATTCGCCGCAGGCCAGTTCGCTGCATGCAGTGGAAGCAGCGCTGGATGGCCCGGGTCCGCGAATCGTGATCGATGCAACCGCGTCCGATGATGTCGCTGGCCAGCACGCTGCGTGGCTGGCGGGCGGTATCCATGTGGTCACCGCCTGCAAGCTGGGGCAGGGCACATCGCTGGAGCGTTGGCATGCGATCCAGTCGGCTCGTCACGCAGGCAGCACGCATTACGGTGACAGCGCGACGGTCGGCGCAGGGCTGCCGTTGTTGCGCAGCTTGCGTGAGCTGCAGTCCGGTGGCGATCGCATCCATGCCATTGCCGGCGTGCTGTCGGGATCATTGGCCTGGTTGTGCAACCACTACGATGGCCTGCGTCCGTTTTCCGGATTCGTGCGCCAGGCGCGGGATTCCGGTTATACCGAGCCGGATCCACGCGAAGACCTGTCCGGCGAGGATGTGCGTCGCAAGCTGTTGATCCTGGCGCGCGCCGCCGGTTGTCCATTGCGTGCCGATGCAGTACGGGTGGACTCGCTGGTGCCCGCCGATCTGGCAGCGCTTGCGGAGCAGGATGTCGACGCCGCTTTGCCGCAGTTGGATACGGTGATGCGTGAGCACTATGCCGTCGCGTACAAGAATGGCGAGAAACTGCGTTTCATCGCCCGCCTTCAAGATGGTTTGGCCACCATTGGCCTGGAGAGGCTGGCCGCGGATCATCCGCTTGCCGGCGGTGCCGGCACCGACAACAAGGTGGCGATCTGGTCGGATCGGTATCGCGAGCAGCCGCTGGTGATCCAGGGGCCGGGCGCGGGCGCCGCGGTGACCGCGGCGGCATTGCTGGATGATGCGCTGGCGATCCAAACAGCAACTGCCGGGTGCAACGGAGCTCAGGCGGGCGTGTTGATCCCGAAGAAGGTCTCGATCGGCTGCGGGCGCTGGAACACGTAGCCCTGCCCGTAATCCACGCCGAGCCTGCGCAGATGCTCCAGTTGCAATTCCGTTTCAGCCTGCTCTGCGATTGCACGCTTGCCCAGCACATGTGCGATGTCGGTGATCGAACGCACCACTGCTTCGGACAGATCGTCATTGTCGAGGTCGCGCACGAAGCTGCCGTCGATCTTCAGGTAGTCCACGTCCAGATCCCGCAGGTAGCCGAATGAACAAAACCCGGTGCCGAAGTCGTCCAGCGCGAACTGACACCCCAGGTCGCCGACGCGATCAATGAAACGACGTGCTCGAGTCATGTCGCGGACCACGCTGGTTTCGGTGATTTCAAGGCACAGCTGTGGTGGTTTGAGCGGACAGCGGCGCAGGCGCGCGGCGAAATAATCGCCGAAGTCTTCGTCGACAAGGGTGGTGCCGCCGATATTGATACTGCAGATATCGACTTGGGCAACCGCCTCGGGATGTTGCTCGAGCCAGGTCATGGTGGCATCCAGCACGTAACGGTCCAGGCGCGGTCCCAACCGGTAGCGTTCGGCGGCGGCAATCATTTCCGCCGGTGGTCGCAGGTTGCCATCCTTGTCCAGCCAGCGCACCAGGACTTCAAAATGCGATTGCAGCGGCTGCGGATTGCGCAGGTCCACGATTGGCTGGCACCACAAGGCGAGCCGGTCTTGATCCAGCGCTTCGCGCGCGGCCATCGCCGAGTGCATGGCGCCGGTGCGCCTGCGGATGTCATCCGGGTTTGAGGCTGCTGCAAAAGAGCGATTCCCGCCCAACTCCTTGGCGGCGAAGCAGGCGGCATCGGTCAACGAAAGCAGTTCATCGAACGTCATGTGCGGCGCCGTGCTGGTGGCCAGCCCGATACTGCCGGTGGTGCCCAGGTTCTGTCCCTGCCAGGCAATGCGCAGTCCTTCGATTGCGGTGAGCAGTCGGCGTGCGCGTGTGTTGGCGGTGCGTTCGTCCATTGGCAGCAATGCGGCGAATTCATCGCCGCCCGTGCGTGCGATCGGAGTGTCCTCGCCGAATTCGTCGCGGAACAGCCCGGCCACGCGGCGGATCATCTCGTCGCCCGCGACATGGGTGGCTGAATCGTTGACCAGTTTGAATTGATCAAGATCGGCATACAGCAGGGTGATGGTTTCATTGCTGGTCACCAGCATCTGCCGCGCCTGTTCCTCGAAGGTGTCGCGATTGAGCAGGCCGGTCAGGGTGTCGCGGGTGGCGCGTTGCTGCAACGCCGCGCTGGCCTGTGCATGTTCCTGGCGCGAGGCCAGCAACAGGACCGGGATGATCGAGTAGAGCACCAGCATGGACATCATCAGCACGCTGTCGTGCAGGCTCTGCGGGCGCTCGAAGCCTCCAAGGCCCAGGCCGATCATCAGGCTCACGCAGATGATGACCACCGACGTTGCTACCAGTGTCAACAGTGGTGGATAGCGCACTGCGGACCAAAGCAGCAGCGCAAGTGGAAGGCTTGCCAGCGCCAACGGATATTGGCTGCCCCACTGGCCAACGCCATAGACCACGTCAAGGACGGCAAGCAGCAGCGCGCCCCAAACTCCCATTTCGACACGGCTTGGGTCCTTGCCGAAGACAGTCGGCGTTGCACCCTTGTTGAAGAAGACATACAGAAGAACAGGACTTACGCTGGCCACGCCGAGCAAGTCACCCAATGCCCATTGCACCCCCGCACCTCCAGCATCGTGCAGGGGCACCATGCCGGCGTGGACCATGCCGAATGCGCCAATGCTGGCGCTGATTGCGCTCAGCAGCAGTCCACCACGCAGCAGCAGCAACCCGTCCGCCGTGCGCAGGAAGATGCGGCGGGAGGTCATCCGCCTGCGCACGTACCAGCCGGAAGCCAAGGTCGCCAAGGTGTTGCTGCCCACCGAGTACGGCAGGAATTCGGCAGGAACCGGCAGTACGAATACATGCAAGGCCAGCAT
>JBDSIA010000204.1:0-2748 GCA_039918175.1 Thermomonas sp. | reverse complement strand
GCCGGGCTGTACGCGGGCCATGTCTTCCAGCGAGCGCACCACGCGGGCGATACCGCTGCCGATCTTGTTGCCGATGGCGCGACCTTCGACCAGCACGTCACCGCGTTCGCACAGGCTGTAACGCTCGATCTGGGTGGCATGTGCGCGCGATTTCACGGTCTCAGGCCGCGCCTGCAGGATGAAGAGCTTGCCGCTGACGCCATCCTTGCCCCATTCGATGTCCATCGGGCGGCCGTAATGCTGCTCGATGGTCAACGCTTGCCGCGACAATTCCTGCACGTCCGCATCGCTGATCGAGAATTGTTTCTGCAGTTCTGCAGGCGTGGGCTCGGTGCGCACGCGCTCGCCGGCAACATCGGAATAGACCATGCGCAATTGCTTGCTGCCCAACGAGCGGCGCAGGATCGCGGGCTTGCCGGCATTGAGCGTGGGCTTGTAGACGTAGAACTCATCGGGATTGACTGCACCCTGCACGACCATTTCGCCGAGGCCATAACTGGCGGTAACGAATACCACCTCGCGGAACCCGGATTCGGTGTCCAGCGTGAACAGCACGCCGGAAGATCCACAGTCCGAACGCACCATCAATTGCACGCCAGCCGACAGAAACACGTCCTCGTGGGCAAAACCATGATGCACGCGGTAGGCGATCGCACGGTCGTTGTAGAGGCTGGCGAAGACCTCCTTGACCTTGCGCACCACGTCGTCGGCACCGGTGACGTTGAGGAAAGTTTCCTGCTGGCCGGCGAAGCTGGCATCCGGCAAGTCTTCTGCGGTGGCCGAGGAACGCACGGCCACCGCGACGTCGCCACCCCCATTTTCCGCACAGAGTTCCGCATAAGCGCTGCGAATGTCGGTATCAAGCTCAGGCTGTAGCGGGGCATCCATCACCCAGCCACGGATCAGCCCGCCGGCATCGGTCAGTGCGGCCACGTCTTCGACATCAACCGTGGCCAGCTTGTCGTAGATCCTCGCGTGCAGGTCGTTGTGTGCGATGAAAGCCTGGAAGGCGTCAGCCGTGGTGGCAAAGCCGCCGGGCACGGACACACCAAGCCCTGACAATTCACCGATCATTTCGCCAAGCGAGGAATTCTTGCCACCCACCTGGGCCAGGTCGGACAGGCGCAGGTCTTGCAGCCACAGTATGTTCTTGATCAATGCGGGGGCGCTCAAGGCAGGCTCCGGTGCGGGGAAATCGGTACGGGAAGGCGACGCGGACGTGCCCAAACCGCTATTTTACAACGGCCGCCCACAAAGACCGACCCCGAGCCTCACGATGACCGACATCCGCCCCGTGTTCTACGTCTCCGATGGCACCGGTATTACCGCTGAAACCATTGGCCACAGCCTGCTGACCCAGTTCAGCGGCACGCGCTTCAAGACCGATCGGCTGCCATTCGTGGACACGCCCGACAAGGCGCGTGAGGCGGCGCGCAAAATCCGTGCGGCGGGCGAAGCCGCTGCCACCCGGCCCATCGTGGTCAATTCGGGGGTGGATGCGGAGTTGAACGCGTTGCTGGCCAGTAGTGGTGCCTTCATGCTCGATGTGTTCGCGCCTTTCATCACCCGGCTGGAAGAGGAACTCGGCGCCAGCCGGCAGTCACGGGTCGGGCAGGCACACGGAATCGTCGACTTCGATGCCTACCATCGGCGCATCAATGCGATGAACTATGCGCTGACCCACGACGACGGCATGAACATCGACTACGCCGAAGCCGACCTGATCCTGGTGGCGGTCTCGCGCGCAGGCAAGACGCCGACCTGCGTCTATTTGGCGTTGCATCACGGCATACGTGCGGCCAATTATCCGTTGACCGAAGAGGACCTGGCGGTCGAGCGGTTGCCGGCCAAGCTGCGCGCGCACCGCAGCAAGCTGTTCGGGCTGACCATCGATCCTATCCGCTTGCAGCAGATCCGCCAGGAGCGCCGTCCGAACTCGCGTTATTCACAACTGGATACGTGCAAGCGCGAAGTCGCGCAAGCAGAAGCCATGCTCAAGCGCGAGGGCATCGAATTGCTCAGCACGACCAATGCCTCGATCGAGGAAATTTCAAGCCGCGTGCTGGAGCACCTCGGCATCAATCGCGAGATGTTCTGAGCGGGCGCATCGCTGCGCTGGCCGCCCGTGCGACGTGCGATGCTGTGGCCTGATCAGACTGCTTCACTGCTTGCGGTTCCCGCAAGGACAACAAGCAAATTCACTGGCTTCAATTAGCGGGAGACGCAGATGCAACGTCACAAATTGGCTTGGTTGATCGCCGTGGCAATCGCCTGCAGTAGTCTGGCGCAGGCCGCGACGCCGGCATCCGGCAAGACTGATGCAGTCTTGGCCGCACGCGTTGCCAAAGTGCTCGCCGACACCCCATTGATCGACGGCCACAACGACCTGCCGTGGGAATTGCGTGCGCGTGGCACTGTCGATCTGCGCGTCGACCATTCTAAGCACGACATGGGCAAGCCCGGTCAGACGCCGCTGATGACCGACATTCCGCGGATGCGTGAAGGCGGCATGGGTGGGCAGTTCTGGTCAGTCTGGATCCCCGCATCGACTACCGGGCCGGCGGCGGTGCAGATGACGATAGAGGAAATCGACATCGTGCGCACGATGGTGGCGCGCTATCCGGATACCTTCGCGATGGCGTACACGGCCGACGATATCGAGCGCATCCATCGCGAAGGTCGCATTGCGTCGTTGATTGGCATCGAAGGCGGTCATCAGATCAACAACTCGATGGCGGTCCTGCGCCA
>JBDSIA010000203.1:0-7121 GCA_039918175.1 Thermomonas sp. | reverse complement strand
GCCGACAAGCAGCTGACCGCTGCTGGCACTGCGCTCGACGCCGCCAGCAACGGGCGCCTGCGTGCACTGCTGGAACGCGGCGACATCTGCGGCAAGACCGGCAAGACCACCTTGCTGCACGACATTGCCGGCATCACCGCCCCGCGGGTGCTGGTCATCGGCCTTGGCGAAACCGCCAAGTTCGCCGTCCCGCAGTACCTGAAGGCTGTCGGCGATGCCGCGCGCGCCCTGAAGACCGGCGCGATCACCTCCGCACTGTTCACCCTTGGCGACGTCGAAGTGAAGGGCCGCGACGCCGCCTGGAACATGCGCAGTGCCGTGATCGCTGCCGACCATGCGTGCTATCGCTACACCGCGACACTGGGCGCGAAGAACAAAAAGCGCGACGAGACCGGCCTGACCCGTTTCCAGATCGCTGGCAGCGACGACGTCCCTGCTGAAAAGGCTGCCTTGGCCAATGGCATCGCGATTGCCACGGGTGTCGCCTTCACCCGCGAGCTCGGCAACCTGCCGCCGAACGTGTGCACCCCCGCCTACCTCGCCGAACAGGCGCAAGCATTTGCCGCACGCAGCGACGGCGTCGACTGCGAAGTGCTGGACGAAACCGCGATGGAAGCGCTCGGCATGGGCTCGCTGCTCGCAGTCGCGCGCGCCTCGGCAAACCGCCCGCACCTGGTCGTGCTCAAGTACAACCGCGGTGGCGATGCCAAACCCTATGTGCTGGTCGGCAAGGGCATCACCTTCGACACCGGCGGCGTCAACCTGAAGACACAGGGCGGCGTCGAAGACATGAAGTACGACATGCTCGGTGCCGGCACCGTGCTCGGCACATTCGTGGCGGCAGTAGGCATGCAGTTGCCGATCAACCTGGTGTGTATTGCGGCTGCGGTGGAAAACGCCATCGACGGCAACGCCTATCGCCCGTCCGACGTAATCACCAGCATGTCAGGCAAGACCATTGAAGTCGGCAATACCGACGCCGAAGGCCGCCTGATCCTGTGCGACGCGCTGACCTATGCGCAGCGTTTCGAACCGGCCGCGCTGGTCGACGTGGCCACCCTCACCGGCGCCTGCATGGTCGCACTGGGCAAGTTCGCCGCCGGCGTGATGACCAAGAAGGACGACGACCTAGCGCGAGAACTGATCGATGCTGGCGAGACCGTCTTCGATCGCGCGTGGCAGTTGCCGTTGTGGGACGAATACCAGAGCCAGCTCGATTCCGCGTTCGCCGACGTCTACAACATCGGCGGCCGCTGGGCAGGCGCGATCACCGCCGGCTGCTTCCTGTCGCGCTTCACCGAAGGCCAGCGCTGGGCGCACATGGACATCGCCGGTGTCGCCAACAATGACGGCAAGCTGGGCATGGCCACCGGCCGTCCGGTGGGCCTGCTCTCGCAGTGGCTGCTGGATCGTTCGGCAACTAACTGATGCCCTGATGCCACGCGCCGATTTCTACCTGATCGCCAAGCCTCGGTTCATTACCGAGCCGCTGCTACTGGTGTGCGAGCTGGCGCGCAAGGCGCACGATGCCGGGCTGTGGATGCTGGTGCTGGCGCGCGATGCCGCACAGGCCGAGGCGCTGGATGACCTATTGTGGTCATTCGACGATGATGCCTACGTGCCGCACCAGATTGCCGGCGACGATGAAGAAGATGCGGAGTGCCCGGTGCTGATCGCAACGCCCGACATGGACATTGCGTTGCGCCCACTTTTGCTAAATCTGCGCGACGATGCACCGCAAGGCGAGTTCCAGCGCGTACTCGAGGTCGTGCCGGCCGATCCCGCCGCGCGCGCGCCGCTACGCGAGCGCTGGAAGCAGTATCTGGCGCGTGGCTTCGAAGTGAACAAGCACGACATGTAGAGCCGTCACCCCTATGCCTTGCTGTCATCCCGGCGCACGCCGAGGTCCGGCATTTGCTTTTCTGTATTCTCGCGAAGCGAAAATGGGGCGAAGCAAGAACAACGAGCAAACCACCATGACCACCCTCGCCCCCGGCTACGAACCCAAGACTTTCGAATCGCGCCTTTACGCGCAGTGGGAGGCCAGCGGCGCGTTCGCACCACAGGGCGACGGCCCGGCCTACAGCATCCTGCTGCCGCCACCGAACGTCACCGGCACCTTGCACATGGGTCATGCGTTCCAGCACACGTTGCAGGACGCGCTGGTGCGCTATCACCGCATGCGCGGCTTCCGCACGTTGTGGCAGATGGGCACCGACCATGCCGGCATCGCCACCGAAATGGTGGTCGGCCGCAACCTGGTGCTAGAAGGCAAGGGTGAGACCCGCGACTCGCTGGGCCGCGAAGCCTTCATCGAAAAAGTCTGGGAGTGGAAGCAGCAATCAGGCGACACCATCGAGCGGCAGATGCGTCGCCTGGGCACCAGCGGCGACTGGTCGCGCAGCGTGTTCACCATGGATAAGGTCGCCGCCGATTCGGTGGTCGAGGCCTTCGTGCGCCTGCATGCCGACGGCCTGATCTATCGCGGCCAACGCCTGGTCAATTGGGATCCGGTGCTGAAGACCGCGATCTCCGACCTGGAAGTCGTCAATGAGGAAGAAGACGGGTTCCTGTGGTCCATTGCCTATCCGTTGACCGATGGCAGCGGCACCTTGGTCGTGGCCACCACGCGACCGGAAACCATGCTCGGCGACAGCGCGGTGATGGTGCATCCCGAGGATGAGCGCTACACGCACCTGATCGGCAAGACCGTCACCCTGCCGCTGACCGGCCGCCTGATTCCGGTAATTGCAGACGACTACGTGGATCGTGAATTCGGTACCGGCGTAGTCAAGGTCACGCCTGCGCATGACTTCAACGATTACGCGGTCGGCCAGCGACATTCGTTGCAGTTACTCAACATTTTTACGCCCGATGCAAAAATTATTACACCGTCCAGCTACCGGGCGCGACGTTCAGAAGAAAATCCGCGAGATCCGGTCCTCACGCCCGAACGAGATTCGATGCCATTCGATCTGGGAATTCCCGAAGTCTATTGGGGCCTTGACCGTTACGACGCCCGCAAGGCGATCCTTGCCGACCTCGAAGCGCTCGGCCTGCTGGTCGAAACCAAGCCGCACAAGCTGCAGGTGCCGCGCGGCGACCGCAGTGGCCAGGCGATCGAGCCCTACCTGACCGACCAGTGGTTCGTGAAAATGGACACGCTGGCCGAGCGCGGCCTGCAACTCGCCGAGCAAGGCGACGTGCGTTTCGTGCCACCGAACTGGATCAATACCTACAAGCACTGGATGGAAAACATCCAGGACTGGTGCATCAGCCGCCAGCTGTGGTGGGGCCACCGCATCCCGGCGTGGTTCGATTCACAGGGTGCGTGTTACGTCGGCCGCGACGAAGCCGATGCGCGCGCGCGCAACGGCATTGCCGACGATGTCGTGCTGACCCGCGACAACGATGTGCTCGAAACCTGGTTCTCCTCCGCCCTGTGGCCGATCAGCACCATGGGCTGGCCGGATGCCGATGCGATGCGCGAGCGCGGCTTCGCCGACTTCGTGCCGACTTCGGTGCTGGTGACCGGCTTCGACATCATTTTCTTCTGGGTCGCGCGGATGATCTTCATGACCGACCACCTGGTCGGCCAGGACCATCCGGAATTTACCGACGCGCAGCGGGTGCCGTTCCGCGACATCTACATCACCGGCCTGGTCCGCGACAAGGACGGCCAGAAGATGTCGAAGTCGAAAGGAAACATTCTCGATCCGCTGGACATCATCGACGGCATTTCGCTTGATGCGTTGGTCGCCAAGCGCACCAGCGGCCTGATGCAGCCCAAGATGGCCGAGAAAATCGGCAAGGCCACGCGCAAGGAATTCCCGGACGGCATCCCCGCGTTCGGCGCCGATGCGTTGCGCTTCACCATGGCTGCACTGGCCGGGCCAGGCCGCGATATCAAATTCGATCTCGCCCGCGCCGAGGGTTACAAGAATTTCTGCAACAAGCTGTGGAACGCTACGCGTTTCGTGCTGATGAACACCGAGGGCTACAGCACCGAAGGCCTGCCGCACCCGAAGACGGATGCCGAGCGCTGGATCCTCGCCCAACTTGCGCAGACCTGCGCCGAGGTCGAGCAGCACTACGCCACCTACCGCTTCGACCTGCTGTCGCAATGCTTGTACGAATTCGCCTGGAATCAATTCTGCGACTGGTTCGTGGAACTGGCGAAACCGGCATTGCAGGGGGAGGATATCGACGCGGCCAACAGCACGCGACATACGCTGCTACATGTGCTGGATGCGCTACTGCGACTCCTGCACCCGCTGGTGCCGTTCGTGACCGAGGAACTGTGGCAGGCGGTGGCACCGAAGCTCGGCCGTTCGGGGGACAGCATTATGACTGCGGCCTACCCGCTTGCAAGCGATATCGACACAATTGGATTCGCCCAAGCCGAGACCGATATCGAATGGCTGAAGTCCATGGTCTCTGCGCTGCGCCGTATCCGCAGCGAACTCGGCGTCTCTCCAGGCAAACAGGTCACATTGTTGGTGCGCGGCGACGGTGCTGATAACGGCGCGCGCATCGAGCGCTTCGCTTCGCAACTGCGTTTCCTCAACCGAGTCGAGCGCATCGAGACGCTGAACGGCGAACCGCCAGCCGCAGCCTCCGCACGCGTGGGTGACCTTGACCTGTTCGTACCGCTGGAAGGCCTGGTCGACCTTGGCGCGGAACGCGCGCGCATCGACAAGGAACTCAAGCGCGTAGAGGGTGAACTGGCGAAGTCCAGCAACAAGCTGGCCAGCGAGACTTTCGTGCAGAACGCACCGGTCGCGGTGGTTGAGCAGGAACGCCAACGACTGGTCGAATGGGATGGGCAGCGCCACGCATTGATGGCGCAGCGGACTCGCCTTGGCTGACCAGCAAAAAAGTCATTTGCCTTTCAAAGCGGCGGCATTGTCTCGATGTCGCCCGCCAACAGCTCCATCGCCATCACCACTGCATCCTCGCGGCCATTGCCAGCGGCGGGGTAATAACGCGGGCGGCGGCCGATTTCGTTGAAGCCGCTGCGGTCGTACAGGTCAATCGCCCGTGGGTTTGATGGACGTACTTCCAGATACACGCGCTGTGCGCCACCGGCCCGCGCGATCCGCAACAGCGCTTGCAACATGCGTTGGGCAAGGCCATGGCCTTCGTTGCCCGGCGCGGTGCACAGGTTGAGCACATGCGCCTCCTCGGCGGCGATGCTGAGCACCCCATAGCCGATGATGGCGGCATCGCGTTCCTGCACCCACATCGGATAACCAGCGCGCATGCAGTCGCAGAAGATGCCGCGCGTCCACGGGAACGGATACGCCGCTTCCTCGATGCGCATGATCGCGTCCAGGTCGCCTTCGCGCATCGGCCGCAATACCGCCTGCGCGGTGAAATCAGCCACGCGAACGGCGCTCATCCCTGTTGCCTGCGCAATGCACGCAGGCGCGGCCACAGGGCACGCTTGGCGGTGGCGTTGCCACGCAGGTCGGCGATGAGCTGCACATCGCCGATGCGAGCCTGCAGGGCTTCGGTACTCATGTCCGCCGCACGTGCGATGCGGGCCAGCATCAGTCCATCGAGCATTGCCGCATCGACAACGGGCGCTTCGGCATCCTGTGCCATCGCCACTCCGGCCTGCCGATAGACGACATGACCCAACTCGGCCAGGACCTCGCGCTGGAACGGATCCCAGTTCACGGGGCCGATGATGCCTTGCCGCGGCGCAGCCACATCACCGGGCCGGACAGTGCGTATGCGGCGGTCACCGCCAACAGCACCTTGGGTGGATCCAGCACCAGCGCCACCAGCACCGCCACCGCCACCAGCAGGGCCACGAACGGGACCCGGTCCGACTTCGGCCCGCTGCCGCCCTTGAAACTGGTGTAACGCAGGCGGCTGACCATCAACAGGCCGGCGACCACGGTCACGCCCAGCACCGGGTAACGCAGGTCGGCGCCATCGAGCCCCAGGTCATGGCAGGTCCAGACAAAACTCGCCATCAATCCCGCTGCAGCAGGACTCGCCAGGCCGATGAACCAGCGCTTGTCGACGTGAGCCACCTGGCTGTTGAAGCGCGCCAGCCGAAGCGCCGCGCAGGCTGCATACAGGAACGCCGCCAACCAGCCGAGCTTGCCCGGCGTGATGCCGTCCAGCTTCATCGACGCCAGTGACCAGTGGTACATCACCAGCGCCGGCGCCATGCCGAAACTGACCAGATCAGCCAGCGAGTCGTACTGCACGCCGAACTCGGTCTGGGTATTGGTCAGCCGGGCAACCCGGCCATCGATGCCGTCCAGGACGCCGGCGATGAAGATGGCCACGCAGGCGGCCTCGATCCGCCCCTGGGAGGCGGCAATAATCGCGAAAAAGCCGCTGAACAGGCCACCCGTGGTGAACAGGTTCGGCAGCAGGTAAATGCCACGGCCCCGCGGCCTGGGCGGGATATTGTCATGATCCGGTTGCATGCCGGCAGTGTAGCTGGCTTGCAGTGGGGCGGCTGCAGTGCTGCAATCGACGCAGGCTACCCATGGAGACTCGCATGCGCCCTCTCGTCCTTGCCACCTGCCTGCTTGCCATCGTCGCTGCTGGCGCCCAGGCGCAATCCCATGACGTTTACAAATGGAAGGACGCCAAAGGCGTGACTCATTATTCGGACATGCCGCCGCCCAGCGGGAAATACGGCAGCGTGGAAGCCAATGCGTCCGCGCGCGTCGCTGCACCTGAGCATGCGGAGGTGGTCGATCCGCGCTGCACCACCGCACGCACCAATATTGATCGGCTGAAAAGCGGCGATGCCAACATCGGCCTGGATGCCGACCACGACGGCAAGGCCGATGCGCCGCTGCCGGAAGCCCAGCGCGCCGACCAGTTGCGGCTGGCCGAGGCGTCCGCCCGCAACTTCTGCCAGCCGGCTGGCGCATGAAGCAGTTGGGCCTGGTAGTAGTGGCCGTTGCATTGGGCGTTGCCGCCTGGTGGTGGTTCACCAGCGAGATGCCGCGCCGCGAACATACGCGTGCACAGGCTGCACAGGTGGCCATGGCACAGGCTGAACGCGACAATTCCCTGTACCGCTGGCGCGACGCCGACGGTCACCTGCAGATCACCGACACCCCGCCCAAGGGCCGCAAGTTTGAACG
>JBDSIA010000202.1:0-1636 GCA_039918175.1 Thermomonas sp. | reverse complement strand
GCGCGCGTGGCATCGCCGTGATCAATGCGTACGTGGCGACTGATCCGCCATTCGTCCCCGGGAATTTGGCCTTGTGGCTGGCCCAGCTCGGCAAAGGTGCGCAGGCGCTGGAGCTTGACCGCACGCTCGTCATGGTCGACAACAGCGATTTCCTCGCCTTGTTGTTCAGTCCTGCCGGGAAATCCTTGCGCGCACTTCCGGAGTTCCCACACTACCTGCGCGCGAAGGGGTTCCCCGCCCTTTGGGACAAATACGGTGCACCTGACATGTGCCGCAAGAACGACGCAGGCGAGTACGTCTGCAAGTAGAAACGTTCCAGTACTCCAGACGCCCGACCAGCAGTCGGTGCAGTGCCAATGTGGATGCGGGCGGAAGTTCTCCGGTGCGGCCAGATTGAATGTTGTCGCGGAGCTAGAGCTTGGCGCGCAGGCCTTGGTTGATGGATTCCACCAGCGCCTCTGCGTTCCAGGGTTTGGACAGGAAATCATGCAGCCCCGCTTCTTGACGGGCGCGATCGACCGCGGCGGTCTCGGCGTGGCCAGACAGCATGATCTTGACGACCGACGGGAACCGCTTGTGCGCCTCGATCAAAAATTCGTCTCCCTTCATGCCCGGCATCAGCCAGTCGGACACGATGACCAGTAGGGAGTGTCCCTGTTCGGCCAATTCGTCCAGCAGTTCCAACGCCTCTTCTGCGCTCTCGGCGATATCAATCACGAAGTCGTTGCCGAATGCGCGCCTTAGCTGGTCCTTCAACGCGGTCAGCACGATGATCTCGTCGTCCACGCACAACAAAATGCCCTTTTCCATTATCCAGCTCCGGCTATCGGTAAATGCACAGTGAAGGTGCTACCACGCCCGACTTCACTCTCCACGGTAATCCTGCCCATGTGTTTTTCCACGATCTTGCGCACGATGTCGAGCCCCAAACCAGTGCCTTCACCCGTGGCCTTGGTGGTGAAGAAGGGTTCGAATATCCGCTTCTGCACCTCAGGCGATATGCCGCAACCGGTGTCGCTGATCGATACCAGCGCATCTCCACTCTCTTGGGACAGGCTGATGGTCAGCGTGCCTTTGTGGTCCATCGCCTGAAGTGCGTTGTGGATCAAGTTGGTCCAGACCTGGTTGATCTCGTCAGGCAGGCAGCGCACCTGCGGGATGTCCTGGAATTTGCGGACCAGTTCGGTGCCGTGCTTGATCTGGTTCTGATAGATGGTCAGAACCGTTTCCAGGCCTTCGGCCAGATCCGATTCTGTCCACACCTGCACGCCGCCGAAGCGCGAGAACGACTTAAGCGCGAAGATGATCTTGGCCACCCGGTCCACTGCCGTATTGATGTTGCCGGCGTTGGTGGAAATGGTGGAAATGCCGTAAGCGATATCCAGGATGCGATCTGCCGCTGGATGCCGCAGCAGCGGAAGCATTCGATCGAGGTCGGTGTGTGATTGCAACTGGACCAGCATATCGGCGTGATGCCGCGCCTGATCCAGGCCCAATGCCTCGAGTGCAGCGGTTACCTCGCGCACGACCGCACGTTCCTCGCGCGTGCTGAGCATCTTCTTGGGCGCGTTGGCGCGTTCAACCAGGGCGCTGAAGTGCTCGCGATCAGATTTGTCGAGTTCGTCCAGCAAGGCCG
>JBDSIA010000201.1:0-1569 GCA_039918175.1 Thermomonas sp. | reverse complement strand
GCGGATCATGGCGTCGCAGTGGCGCAGCAAGGCGCGACTGTCTGCATCCTTCCACTGGTGGTCGGACGGTGGGAAATGCACGCCGATGTCGCCCAGCGCCAGCGCGCCAAGCATCGCATCGCATAGTGCATGCAGCGCCACGTCGCCATCACTGTGCGCCAGCACGCCGCTTGAATGCGGCACGCGCACGCCGCCCAGCATCACGTGGTCGCCATCGCCAAAGGCATGCACGTCGAATCCCTGGCCGATGCGGATATTCATGTGCGGTGTTCCAACAGGAATGCGACCAATGCGAGGTCGGCCGGCGTGGTGACTTTCAGGTTGTCCTCGCGACCTTCGACCAGGCGGGGATGCAGGCCGAGGCGTTCGATCGCCTGCGCCTCATCAGTCACCACTACGCCATCGGCGCCTGCCGCTTCCAGCGCGCGCAGCAGCAGATCGCGACGGAACGCCTGAGGCGTCAGCGCACGCCAGATGCCGTCGCGTGGCTCGGTCATGACGATCTGTGTATCGGCATCGGCGCGCTTCAGGGTGTCGCGCACCGGCGCGGCGAGGATCGCGCCATCTGCATGCGCCATTGCGGCTTCGTGCAATCGTGAAATGTCTTCCGCACGCAGATTCGGGCGCGCGGCATCGTGCACCAGCACGATGACATCGGCGGCAATGTGATCGGGCACTGCATGCAATGCGGCAAGTACCGAATCGCCACGTTCGACGCCACCAACACAAGTCAGCACCGGTTTGCCATGCAATGTAGTCCAGCCCGGCCAATGCAGGTCGTCAGCCGCCAGTGCCACCACTGCACCTTCGACCGCCTCATGCGAGAGCAGTGCATCCAGCGCATGCTCGATCAGGGGCTTGCCGGCTGCTCGCATGTATTGCTTTGGAATCTCGCCACCAAAGCGGCGCCCGCTGCCGGCCGCGGGCAGCAGCGCCCAACTCATTGCCGGATTTCCGGCACGGCCGGCGCTTCGATCGGAGTGACCGACTCGGGCACGGACGGCTTGGAACTGCCATCGACCACGCGATAGAACGTCTCGCCGGGCTTGACCATGCCCAGCTCGCTGCGCGCGCGCTCTTCGACTGCGGCCCCGCCGGATTTCAGGTCGTCCACTTCGGCTACCAGCGCTTCGTTGCGCTGCTGCAGCTGCAGGTTTTCCGCCTGTTGGCGTTCGACCTGCGCGCGCAATGCGTCGACTTCATGGCTACCACCGGTGCCAAACCACATGGTGTACTGCAGTGCCGCCAGCAATGCGGCGAGCAACAACACCAGCAGCACCGTGGCCTTCAACGTGGCGGTCTGCGTCAGCGTGCCAGCGACACGAACGCGTCGCGACCGGCATAGCGCGCGCCGCTGCCCAGCATCTGTTCGATGCGCAGCAGCTGGTTGTACTTGGCCACGCGGTCGGAGCGGCACAGCGAGCCCGTCTTGATCTGGGTCGCGGTGGTCGCCACCGCGATGTCGGCAATCGTGGTGTCCTCGGTTTCGCCGGAGCGATGCGAAATCACTGCGGCGTAGTTCGCCGCATCCGCCATCGCGATCGCTTCCAGGGTTTCGGTCAGGGTGCC
>JBDSIA010000200.1:0-4200 GCA_039918175.1 Thermomonas sp. | reverse complement strand
AGCCCGCATGGCCGTAAGTACATCCATGAACTTGGCGCGCACTTGGCACGGTTCATGCTTTATCCCTGTCAGCACTCGCCGTGGCACGCCACAAGCGATAACCAGCATGGAACAGGGGCTGGTTCTGCGCACGACGAGGATGCTCGGGGGCCGACTGTCGGGGGACAGTCGGCCCTCATTTTTATTCAGATTTTCCGGATGCCTTCCCGTTTTCGGGAAGAGCCAGCGCACAAATGGGCTGGTGGTAGAGGCGCCGGCGCCCGCAGGGTAACGGAACAGGGGGGATCCGGAGGGCCCCCCAGGTCGCCGGCAAAGACAGCTTACCTTGTTCGGGTCGAAGACTGACCCGTAAGGTCACGCGAACTCCCACGAGTGGTGCCGTCATTCGTGATGCGCGTCACGCTATTCTTCTGGAGGTGGATTGCGCTTGCCGAGCGGTTGCGCGACACCGCCCATGAAACTACCGGGTTCGCTGCGTTGGCGGATCACTGGCGCACTGCGAGCAGAACTCTGCTGACGGATGGGCGCTTGCGAATATGGCGCAGGCGAATATAGCGCGGGTCGCGACTGACGCATGCGTCGTTGAAGATTTCCGTCTTCATCGCGCTGCTGCAAACCGCCCAAGTCACGCCATGGAGCAGGGCGGTCGTGATTGTTGCCCGCGGTATCATCGCCATCATGGTCATGATTGTTGTGATCGTCATGATCATTGTGATCACCGTGTTCATGGTGCGGACGCGGGCCATACCAGCCATTCCTACCGTAATACGCGGACCCGTAATAACTGCCTGGATAGCCATACACCAACCGGCCAAAGCGGTCGTAGAAATAGGTCGGGCCGTATCCATAACTGCCGGAACCGTAACTGCCGTAGCCGTAGCCAAGTCCGAACCCGCCGTAATAGCCGCCGGGGCCTATATCGCGGTATTCCACGCGTGGCTGGCCATAGTAGTAGTCGCCGTTACCACCCCGATAGTTGTAATCAGTTGCGCACCCGGCCATCGCGGCCGTGGCAAGCATTGTCAGCAGCATTTTGCGAAGCATGATGCGATCCCCTGTGGTGGTACCTGCGATATACAGGCAGCATCGTCTCATTGCGTTGAATCCGTGCTTAATCCGTGCCTGTCCGCTCGTTACCGCCTGAACCATTCAGCCTTGGTTTGCTGCGTTAGCATGCTCGCATGATCCCTGTCGATGATGGTCTGCCGCGCTTCGCGGATGTGCTTGCCGCTGCCGCGCGAATCGCCTCGCATGCCCGGCTGACACCCGTTGCTACCTCCCGATCTTTGGATGCCCTCAGCAGTACGCGCCTGCATTTCAAATGCGAGCAGCTGCAGCGGGTGGGTGCATTCAAGTTCCGCGGTGCATGCAATGCCGTGTTCGCGCTGGATGCCGACACGGCTTCCCGCGGCGTGGTCACGCACTCGTCAGGGAACCATGGCGCAGCGCTGGCATTGGCTGCACAACTTCGCGGCGTCGCCTGCCACGTGGTGGTGCCGGAGGGGGCGGTGCGCAGCAAGCTGGAAGCAATCGAAACCAGCGGGGCCATTCTCCATCGTTGCGCAGCGACCCTCAGCGCACGAGAAACCGCCTGCGCAAACTTGCAGTCTGAAACCGGCGCGACCCTGGTACATCCTTTCACCTGCGCAGGGGTGATTGCCGGACAAGGAACCGCGGCACTGGAGTTGTTGACTGCGCATCCGGACCTCGACGCTCTGGTCGTTCCAGTCGGTGGCGGCGGACTCGCTGCGGGAACAGCACTTGCGATGGAGGTGCTGGCCCCGGCTTGCCAACTGTTCCTGGCCGAACCTTCCGGTGCTGATGACGCCGCGCGATCATTTGCGCGCGATGCGCTGGACCACGACGTCATCCCCGACACCATTTGCGATGGCCTGCGCGCCGGCATGGGCGCAATCAATTTCGCGATCCTGCGCAACAGCAATGCACGCGTGCTGACCGTCGATGATGCGCAGACCATTTCGGCAATGCGCCTGCTGTGGTCACGCGGCAAACAGTTGGTGGAGCCCTCGTCGGCCACAGTGCTCGCGGTAGTGCTTGCGAATCACGCGTTGTTCCAAGGCCGCAAGGTCGGCCTGATCCTGTCGGGTGGCAATGTCGACTTGGAATCACTCGCGCAACTGTTTGCACTCGCCTCGGCCAGCGCCGACTGACCATCGGACGCAGGCGGTTCCCCGGTCAGCGTCGTCGAATCGGAATCCTCGACAATGGTACCGAGGCGATATCCACATCACCTTGGCGTATTGGTGTGCCGGCCTCCGGTGCCCACGCCATCGCACTGATGGTTTCCCAGGTTGCCGGCAGCAAGCCGTCCTCGCCGCGCATGCCGTCATAAGCCTGCGCAGCGGCGCTGAAGCGCGCACGCCCGGTCAGCGTGTGCCGGCGCGAATGCAAGGCGTTGGTCGCGCCGATGGCACGCAATTCGCGCATTAGCGCTGGCACATCGGCGTAGTGCGTCGTGTCCACATCGCGATCAATGACTGGTTGATGGAAGCCCGCACGCACCAGCGCGTCACCGAAGCTGGCAATGTCGCCGAACGGACTGACATGTGGCGCGGCGTCGGCTTGCGCAAAGGCTTCACGAAGTTCCCAAAGCGTGTCCGGGCCGAAGGTCGACACCAGCAATAAACCCTGCGGCTTGAGCACGCGGCGAAAGCCGGCGAACGCCGCGTCGAGGTCGTCGACCCATTGCAGGCACAGGTTGGAAAACAGCACGTCGACCGAAGCGTCGGCAAGCGGCAACGCACGTGCATCCGCGCAGACCAATTGTGGCGTGCGCGCAAACGGATTCCAGCGAGACGCCTCCCAGCGCGAGGATCCACGGCGTGCCTGTTGCAGCATTGGCAACGCGATATCCAGCGCCAGCACCTGTGCCTTCGGCCAGCGTTTCTGCATCGTCGTCGCTGCAGTGCCGGTGCCGCAGCCAAGATCGAGCACGCGCTGCGGCGCTTCGCGTTTCAACGCGGGCTCGTCGAGATAGTCCAGCGATTCCAACAGGCGCGCTTCAACGTGATGCTGCAACTGCGCCGCCGCCGCATAACTCGTCGCCGAACGTGAGAACGCGCGACGCACCTGGCGCGAGTCAAACAGCGGTGCGTTCATGCGCCTGCACCTTCCACTTCAGGGAGGAAGTCGAGCAAATGCTTTGCGACCACGCCGGCGTGGGTCAGGAATGGCGCATGCCCGGCATGCTCGACTTGCGCATGACGCGCGTTGGTCGTGATGCGTGATGCTTGCTGCATCGCCCGCGGATCGACCAGCCGATCGCGACGTCCGGCCAGCCACAGACTTGGCACTTCCAGTGCCTGCAACGACGCCCGCAGGTCACAGGATTCCAGCAATGCCAATCCATCGGCCAGCACCTGCGGCGCGGGTTCGCCACGCGCGAACAGGTCCTGCTGCAACATCCGCAATTCATCGCGGGCGTGATCGGAACCGAATGCTTCCAGCGCGATGAAGCGTTCCAGCGTGCCGCGCCAATCGTCGCGCAGGCCGTCGGCGAAACTGCGGAATACCTCAACCGGCATGCCCTGCGGCCAGTCGTCGCTGCGTACGAATTTCGGCGTTGCGCACAGCATCACCAGAGCACTGACGCGCTGCGGTTGCGTCGTCGCCGCATGCATTGCGATTAACCCGCCCAGGGACCAGCCGCACCAAGGCGCCTTCGCTGGCACGACATCGAAGATGGCGCATGTGGCGGCTTCCAGCGTCAGCGCTACATCGCAAGTGCGACTTCCGCCATGACCGGGCAGGTCGACGACGTGCAATGTGCGGGTTGCTTGCAATCGTTCGACCAGCGGCGCAAACACGCCGCCGTGCATCGCCCAGCCGTGCAGCAATACCAGCGGCGGGCCACGACCGATCACATCGACATGCACTCCACTCATGCCTGCACCGTTTCATGCGCACGGGTGAGTGCGTCCAGCAACCCGTCAACGTCGCTCGCCGTATGCGCCGCACTCAAGGTGATGCGCAAACGTGCTTGTCCTTCAGGCACCGTAGGCGGGCGGATCGGCGCGACCCAATAGCCCTGATCTTCCAGTGCTGCCGCCATAGCCAGGGTGCGCGCGTCGGTACCGCAAAGCATGGGTTGGATCGCGGTCTGCGACGGCATCAATTCCAGACCGTGCGCATGAGCACCCTCGCGCAATTGTGCGAGCCGCGTCTGCAGTTGGTCGCGCA
>JBDSIA010000199.1:0-7366 GCA_039918175.1 Thermomonas sp. | reverse complement strand
GTTCGCTGGCCTCCGCTTCCTGCACCAGCAGGCGGGTGACCGCAGCGGCCAGAAGCAGTTCTGTGTCAAGTTCGGACGGCGACAGGAACTCCTCCAGGTGCCGGTCGAGATAGCCGGTATCGATGCGGCCTTCGGTCACGGCCGGATGCCGGATCAGCCGTTCGAGGAAACCGATATTGGATTTCGGTCCGGCGATCTCGCACGCCGCCAACGCATCGCGCATGCGTGCCAGTGCACGCTGTCGGTCCTCGTCCCAGACGATGAGCTTGGCGATCATCGGATCATAAAAAATGGTGACGGTGTCGCCTTCGATTACCCCGGAGTCGATCCGCACATGGCGTGACGCTTCTGGCAGGCGCAGCGTCTGCAGCGTGCCCGAACCGGGCAGGAAACCGGCATCCGGATCTTCCGCGTACAGACGAACCTCGATTGCGTGTCCGGTTTGGGTGATTTGCTCTTGCGCCAGCGGCAAGTGCTCGCCGGCGGCGATCCGCAGTTGCCACTCGACCAGATCCAGGCCGGTGACTTCCTCGGTGACCGGATGCTCGACCTGCAGACGGGTATTGATTTCCATGAAGTAGAAATCGCCCTTTTGGGCCACGATGAATTCCACCGTCCCGGCATTGGCATAGTCAATCGCGTGCGCGGCCTGCACCGCGGCCGCACCCATCTGCGCACGCAGCTCCGGAGTGAGGAATGGCGAAGGCGATTCTTCCAGCACCTTCTGGTAGCGGCGCTGCGCCGAACATTCGCGTTCGCCGAGGTGGATCGCGCCGCCATGGCGATCACCGAACACCTGGATCTCGATATGGCGGGGTTTTTCGATGTAGCGTTCCAGAATTACGCGGTCGCGGCCAAAGGCATTGCGTGCCTCGCGCTGGCAACTTTCCAGATTGGCCGCGAATTCGCCGGATTCGCGCACGATGCGCATGCCCTTGCCACCGCCGCCGTGCGCGGCCTTGATCATCAGCGGGTAGCCCATCTTGTCTGCTTCGCGCTGCAACACCTCGGGCGACTGGTCTTCGCCGGTGTAGCCGGGCACCACGGGCACGCCTGCTGCTGACATCAATTCCTTGGCGCCGGCCTTGCTGCCCATCTTGCGCATCGAAGCGCCTTTCGGCCCGATGAAGGCGATGCCTGCAGCTTCTACCGCGTCCGCGAAGTCCGCGTTTTCCGACAGGAAGCCGTAACCAGGATGAATCGCCTGCGCGCCCGTGCGTTTCGCGACTTCGATAATCACGTCGCCACGCAAGTAGCTGTCCTGCGGACGTGGGCCCCCGATGTGATGGGCTTCATCCGCAAGCCGTGCGTGCTGCGCGTCGGCATCGGCATCGGAATACACCGCAATCGTGCGGATCCCAAGCCGGCGTGCGGTGCGGATGACCCGGCAGGCAATCTCGCCGCGATTGGCGATGAGGATGGTGTCGAACATCAGGCAGGCATATTCATTGTGGGGCGACCCAGTTGGGTTTGCGCTTGTCGAGGAATGCAGAGAGGCCTTCCTGACCTTCGGGTGAGACACGCAGTCGCGCGATCAGCGCGGCATTGTCTGCATCATGGCGGTTGCCATCGACATGCGCGCAGACCTCGCGCACCAGCTGCTTGGCCGATGCGGCAGCGACCGGCCCGGCCTTTAGCAGCAGTAATATTTGCGCCTGCACGGCTGCGTCCAGTGCATCGGCATCGACCACATGGTGCAGCAGGCCGATACGCAACGCTTCGGTGGCGTCGAAGATTTCCGCAGTGGCAAAATAGCGGCGGGCCTGGCGTTGGCCAATCGCGGCGATGACATAGGGTGAAATCACCGCCGGCAACAACCCGAGTTTCGATTCGGTCAGCCCGAACTTCGCACTTTCGGCGGCGATGGCAATGTCGCAACAGGCGACCAGTCCGACACCGCCACCGAAGGCGGCACCCTGCACCCGGGCGATGGTGGGTTTGGGCAGTTCGTCCAGCGTGCGCATCAGGCGGGCGAGGGCGAGCGAATCGACGCGGTTGGCATCCTCGCTGGCGGCGGCCATGCCACGCATCCAGTTGAGGTCGGCGCCGGCCGAGAACGAGGCGCCCTCGGCTTCCAGCACCACCACCCGTACACCGGTATCGGCCGCGACCTGTTGCAGTGCCGCGGTGAGTTCGTCGATGAGCTCGGCATCAAAGGCGTTGTGGACCTGTGGCCGGGTCATGCGCAGGCGCGCGACCGAACCGTCGCGGAGCAGTTGCAGGCGATCGCTCATCAAGCCTCCATGAAGTTGAATCCACATGATAGCTGGCATGGCGCGCCGGGCCGCGCGCTGCGTCGTGGGCCGAACAAGCCGGCGGCAACGATTGTGGTGGTTGCGACAGTTGCGACTAGGGCCGCCTGGTCAGGAGCTAGTGCCGACGCCGCTTGCCGGCAGATGCCGTCACGGCTTCCACACTGACGTTGAAACTGCGTGATTCACCGGGGAAGACTGCGCCGACACCGGCCACATGGCGCCCGATTTCCTTGCCGTTCTCGTCGCGGATCACCACCAGCAAGGTGTATTCGAAGGCACCGTCGGCGGGCGCGTTGATCGTGCCTTCCACCTGCAAGGGCACGAAGTGTTCGGATGCATCCACCACCGGTGCATCGAAACGCAGGTGGCCGCGGCAGGCCGGACACACGGGCGAACTATCCAGGATCACGGTCTTGCAGTGCGGACAGGTGCGGGTGGCACCTGTCGTGCCCGGGCGCCCCGCGTTCATGCGGCGCTGCCGCTCTCCATCTTGGCGGAAGAAGTCGATGCCGAACTCGACGGGGTGAACGCCTTGCTGTCCTTCTCGCTCCAGCCACATTCCACGTGACCGCGGATGCGCGAGCCAGCGGCCACGGTGAGCGAGCCGGTCTTGAGGTCGCCGTTGACCACGCCGGTCTGCTGCAGCTCGACTTGCTGCGCCGACTCGACATTGCCGTCCAGTTCGCCGGCCAGGGTCACCTTGTTGGCGGTCACGCCGCCACTGACCTTGGCGCCCTGTTCGATGGTCAGTTTGCCTTGCACGCGTACGTCGCCCTTGAACTTGCCGGCGATGCGGACATGGCCGGCACCTTCGATCTTGCCTTCGATGGTGAGGTCGGCGGCGATGATCGATTCACGTGCCGGCGTTTCCACCGCGCGGATCGGGGTCGGCGCAGGGGTTGTGGACACAGCCGGTTCGGGCGCGGGCGAAGGTGCGTCGAAACGGTGGGGTTCGGCTTTGGAAGCCGGGGTTGGATCTTTCCAGATGGCCATTGGTCGGGTTCCACGGGGGTGGGTCGTCGAGGCTATCACTACTTTGCGGCGATTTCCTGCATGAATACGTCAACTGGGTGCCGCAAGTGCTTGCCCCTTTCCGAAAATTGGATCTGATGCTGTTGCTGAAGCGTGAAGTTGCGAAAGACTTGCAAACGCAAATAGCAACCATTATCATTACGTATCGAACCTGATCATCGGAAACCTGCAAATGCCTCGTTTTCTTCTCGCCCTCGCCATCACCGCACTGACGTTCGGCAGTGTCGACGTGAGGGCTGCCGATATACACGAAGCCACGCTGACGATCCGGGACCATCGGTTCGTGCCAGCCGAATTGAAAGTGCCAGCGGGTCGCAAGATCAAACTGACCGTGGTCAACACCGACCCGACTGCCGAGGAGTTCGAGAGTTACGAGCTCAATCGCGAAAAAGTGGTCGCGGGCAACGGCCGGATCGTGGTCTTCGTCGGGCCGCTGCGTCCGGGTCGCTACCCGTTCTTCGGCGAATTTCACATGGACACCGCCAAGGGCGCGCTGATCGCCGAGTAGCCGGCATCCGGGACCGCCGATCGCAGTCCATCAGACCCCCACAGGACGTCTTCATGCTCGCCACCGCCATCCTCGTCTTCCGTGAAGTACTGGAGGCCGCGCTGATCATCAGTATTGTCTGTGCCGCGACCCGCGGATTGGTCGGCCGTGGCCGCTGGGTCTCCAGCGGCGTGTTGCTTGGCATTGCCGGGGCAGTGTTGGTGGCGCTGGGCGCGGGACGCATCGCCAACGCGGCGGAAGGCATGGGCCAGGAACTGCTAAACGCAGGCGTATTGCTGGCCGCCGTGCTCATGCTTGCTTGGCACGCGATCTGGATGGCGCGCCACGGCCGCGAATTGGCGCTGCAGATGAAGTCGGTCGGCGCCGCCGTGGTCGCAGGGTCGCGCCCGATCAAGGCGTTGATGTTCGTGGTCGCGCTGGCGGTGCTGCGCGAAGGTTCCGAGCTGGTGCTGTTCCTGTTCGGCATGGGGGCCGGCGGCTCCAGCGTGGCGTCGATGGCCGCGGGCGGCCTAATCGGCCTGACGACCGGCGCTGCGGTCGGGGTGACCTTGTACTACGGCCTGCTCGGCATCCCGATCCGTTACTTCTTCACCGCTACCAACTGGATGGTGCTGCTGCTGGCCGCGGGGCTTGCTTCGCAGGCCGCGCACTACCTGGTCCAGGCCGACTGGCTACCGGCGCTCGGGCAGAGAATCTGGGACACCTCATGGCTGTTGTCCAACCAGTCGCTGGCCGGGCAAACGCTGCGCACGCTGATCGGGTATGACGCGCGTCCGACCGGCATGCAGCTGCTGTTCTACACACTTACCGCTTTGTGCATATTGATAGGAATGAAAACATGGGGAACCACCGCAACACCCGCGCCTTCCACGCGTCGCTGATCGCCCTGGTGCTGGCCGGCCCCGGCCTCGCCTTGAGCCTGCCGGCGCATGCCGGTGCCGCCTCCAAGGTCTACACGCCGAAAGTGGAATACCGCGAGCTCGAACTCGAATTCCGTGGCGGCTGGCAGGATTACAACGGAACCAAGCAGGGCGATGGTCAGCAGTACGTGTTCGACATCGGCTACGGCGTCACCTCGCGCTGGTTCACCGAACTGGCCGTGTTCTATTCCCGGGCTCCGGGCGAGGGTGGCCAGATCGAGGAGTTCAAGTCCGAGAACATCTTCCTGTTGACCGAGCCCGGCAAGCATTGGCTGGACGTCGGCATGATCGTGGAGGTCGTGCACAACCGCGCCGAGGGACTGAATGAGATCGAGTTGGGTCCGCTGTTCCAGGCCCAGGTCGGGCGCGAGCAGTTCAACCTCAACTTCGAACTCGCGCGTGAGTTGGTCGATGGCGCCGAAACCGAAGTGGGCTACGCCTGGCAGTGGAAACATCGCGGCAACCCCAAGCTTGAATTCGGGTTGCAAGGGTTCGGCGAGTTGGGGACCTTGGGCGATCTGGGCCAGCATGAAGCCAAGCTGGGTCCGGCGATCTTCGGCAGCCTGCGGTTGCCGTCGGGCCACAAGATCAAGTACGACGGCGCGGTCCTGGCCGGGGTCACCGCCGGTGCGCCTGACACCACCGTGCGCTTCCAGCTGGAGTACGAGATCGCGCTTTGATTTAGCGCTAGTCATCAGTCGTCAACGCCTGCCGCATCCAACCGCGAGCAGGCGCGGGTGGGCCAGCCACTGCGCATTCCCGCGATCCCGTGCCGCGGCGCCGAACTACATCCGGAACACGCCGAAGCGCGTGCGCTCCGCGATCGGGGCATTCAGCGACGCCGACAAGCCCAGCCCGAGGACGCGGCGGGTATCGGCGGGATCGATGATGCCGTCGTCCCACAAGCGTGCGGTGGCGTAATACGGATTGCCCTGGGATTCGTATTGCTCGCGCAGAGGGGCCTTGAAGGCCTCTTCTTCTTCGGGCGTCCACACGCCGCCCCGGGCCTCGATGCCGTCGCGCTTGACCGTGGCCAGCACTGACGCCGCCTGCTCGCCGCCCATCACGCTGATCCGCGCGTTCGGCCACATCCACAGGAAGCGCGCGCCATAGGCGCGGCCGCACATCGCGTAATTGCCCGCGCCGAAACTACCGCCGATCACCACGGTGAACTTGGGTACGTGCGAGCAGGCCACCGCGGTGACCATCTTTGCGCCGTCTTTTGCAATCCCGGCTTGTTCGTACTTCTTGCCGACCATGAAGCCGGTGATGTTCTGCAGGAACACCAGCGGGATCCCGCGCTGGTTGCACAATTCGATGAAGTGCGCGCCCTTCAGTGCGCTCTCGGCGAACAGGATGCCGTTCTTGGCGATGATCCCAACCGGATAGCCATGCAAGTGGGCGAAGCCGGTGATCAAGGTCTTGCCGTAGCGGGCCTTGAATTCCTGCAGTTCACTGCCATCGGTGATCCGCGCGATGACCTCGCGGATATCGAATGGGCGACGTGCGTCCTTCGGCACGATGCCGTATAGCTCCTCGGCGGCGAACAGTGGGTCACGCGAGGGCAGGGTGGCGACCGATAGCACTTTGCTTCTATTAAGTGTGCCGACGATGCTGCGGGCTATTTCCAGCGCGTGGCGGTCGTCTTCGGCGAAATGGTCCGCCACGCCCGAGATGCTGGTGTGCACGTCGGCGCCGCCAAGGGTTTCGGCATCGACCACTTCGCCGGTCGCAGCCTTCACCAGCGGCGGACCACCGAGGAAGATCGTGCCCTGTTCCTTGACTATGATCGACTCGTCGCTCCTCGCCGGTACATAGGCGCCGCCGGCGGTGCAACTGCCCATCACCACCGCGATCTGCGGGATGTTCTCGGCGCTCATTCGCGCCTGGTTGTAGAAAATCCGGCCGAAATGTTCCTTGTCCGGGAACACCTCATCCTGCAGCGGCAGGAATGCGCCGCCGGAATCGACCAGATAGACGCAAGGCAGGTGGTTCTCGCGGGCGATCTCCTGCGCGCGCAGATGCTTCTTCACCGTCATCGGGAAATAGGTGCCGCCTTTGACCGTGGCGTCATTGGCCACCACCACGATTTCCTGGCCCATCACCCGGCCGATGCCGCAGACCATGCCGGCTGCCGGCGCGGCGTCGTCGTACATACCCTCAGCGGCGAGCGGGGCGATTTCCAGGAATGGCGAGCCGGGATCGAGCAGGGCGCTGATGCGCTCGCGCGGGAGCAGTTTGCCGCGCTCGGTGTGCTTGTTGCGTGCCTTCTCGCCACCACCGTCGGCAGCATGAGCCAACCTGCGGTCGAGTTCGGCAACCAGTTCTTGATGCCAAGCAACGTTGTCCTGGAAGTCCTGCGAGCGGGGATCGATCTGGGAAGTCAGCGCGGGCATAAGTGGGTGGGGCAAGGGGTCAGCTTGAGAGGATACCTGCTGTATGCCAATTCTCGCCGCCCCTAGCGAGTAATCAAAACCGAGTACTCAAAGAAAAGGCCCGCAAAAGCGGGCCTTTTCAGCGGAACCGGTAAAGAAGATCAGTCCTTGACTTCAGCGTCGGCGGTAGCCTTGGCTTCAGCTTCTTCCTGCTTCATGTTGTCAGCCACGTTCTGGGCAGCGTTGCCCATCGTGTCGGCAGCATTAGCCTTGCCT
>JBDSIA010000198.1:0-4183 GCA_039918175.1 Thermomonas sp. | reverse complement strand
TTTTTCGAAAACGACGTGCGCTTCCTGAGGCAGTTCGCATGAGGCGTTTCCTGTGAGATTCCCTGAAAGCTGGCTGCGCCAGCACGTCAAGACGTCGGCCACGCGCGATGAACTCGCGGCGACGCTGACCGCGATTGGTCTGGAAGTGGAAGAGATGACCGTACTCGGGGCGGCGCTCGACGGTGTCGTGGTCGCGCGCATCGTTGAATGCGCAAGGCATCCGCATGCCGACAAGTTGCAGGTTTGCCAAGTCGATGCGGGGGAGGACAAGTTGCTGCAAGTCGTATGCGGCGCACCCAACGCGCGCCCGGGCCTGGTCGCGCCACTCGCTAACATCGGCACCCGGGTCGGCGAGTTGACGATCAAGGCGGCGACACTGCGTGGCGTCGACTCCAATGGCATGTTGTGTTCGGCCAGGGAACTCGGCATCGATGCCGATGCCTCCGGCCTGCTGGAACTGCCTGCGGATGCGCCGGTGGGCACGCCATTGGCCGATTACCTGGGCTTGCCCGATGCCAGCATCGAACTGAAGCTGACCCCGAACCGAGCCGACTGCTTTGGCGTGCGCGGGATCGCGTTCGATGTTGCGGCGGCCACCGGTTGCGAGGTCGAGGCGCTGGACTGCGTGCCGATGCCAGCGCTGCACGACGCTGCATTGGCGGTCGAATTGAACGCGGGCAGCGATGCACCGCGTTACCTCGGCCGGATTATCGAAGGCCTCGATCCCACGCTGCCGACGCCACTATGGATGGCCGAGCGCCTGCGCCGCAGTGGCGTTCGCCCGATCAGCCTGTTGGTGGATGTGACCCAGTACGTGATGCTGGAACTCGGCCAGCCGATGCATGCGTTTGATCGTGATTTGCTGAGCGGTCCAGTTGGCGTGCGCCACGCGCGCGCTGGTGAATCTTTGAAGTTGCTTGACGGTCGCGATGTCACGGTCGATCCCGAGTTCCTGCTGATCACCGACGCCGACCGACCGGTTGCCTTAGCTGGCGTGATGGGCGGCTTCGACACGCGCGTCACTGATGCGACGAAGAACGTGTTCCTGGAAGCGGCGCATTTCGCACCCTCCGCGATTATCGGCCGCAGCCGCAAATTCGGCATGCATACCGATGCGGCGCATCGTTTCGAGCGCGGGGTGGACCCTGAGCTGCCGCGTCTTGCGATCGAACATGCGACGCGGCTGATCGTGGAGATCGCCGGTGGCGCGCCCGGTCCGGTGACCGAGACTGTGTTGCCCGAGCACCTGCCGCAGCCGCGAGCGATCACCCTGCGCCGCGCGGGACTGGCACGCGTGCTCGGCACGCAGATCGGAGATGTAGAAGTGACGCGAATCCTCACTGCGCTCGGGCTGGACGTTGCGATGCAGGCCGATGGCTGGATGGTCACGCCGCCCGCGCGCCGTTTCGACCTTGCGATCGAGGAAGACCTGATCGAGGAAGTCGCGCGCATCCATGGCTATGACGCCATTCCAGTGACGCTTCCGGGTGGCGGTACGCGGCTGAAAGTACCCTGCGAAACCCGCAGCAGCGACCACGACGCACGCCGGCAACTGGTCGCGCGCGATTATCTGGAGGCGATCAGTTATGCCTTCGTCGATGCCGCGTTACTGGACGCATGGGCGCTTGACGGGCAGGGCGTGGCGTTGGCCAATCCGCTCAGCGCCGAACTTGGCGTGATGCGGCCATCCTTGTTGCCCGGGCTCGTTGCCGCACTTGGGCGCAACGCTGCTCGCCAGCAATCGCGCGTGCGCCTGTTCGAGATCGGCAAGACCTTCGCGGCGACAGAAGCCGGGCAGGCGCCGCGGGAAACCCGCCGAATTGCCGCAGTGGCCTGTGGCAATGCACTCGGCGAGCAGTGGGGGATCGCGGAACGTGCGGTCGATTTCCACGACATCAAGGGTGACCTCGAGAGCCTCGCTGGGTTGTCTGGCGCGTTGCTGGACTATCGCGCCTCCAGTGAAGCGTTCGCGCATCCCGGTCGTTCTGCCGATGTATATCGCCTGGACGAAGCCGGCGCTGACGTGCGGATTGGCTGGATTGGGCAGGTGCATCCACGCCTGCAGCAGGCGCTCGGGTTCGATGTCGATGTACTTGCCTTCGAACTCGATCTCGACCTGCTGCTCGCCCGCGACCTGCCGCGCGCGCAAGCGATGTCGATATATCCGTCCGTCCGCCGGGATCTCGCGTTTGTCGTCGCGGAATCCGTGTCCTGGGCGTCCATGCAGGCGACCGTCAGGCAGGCTGCAGGTCAGTGGCTGCGCGAGTTGCGGTTGTTCGATCGATATGCCGGCAAGGGTGTGGAAAACGGATTCAAGAGTCTCGCTATGGGCTTGATTTTGCAGGATGAAACGCGCACCCTGATCGACCGCGATGTGGAAGCGGTGGTGGCCGAGGTGGTCGCCGCGCTGGAACGAGAACACGAAGCGGCCATCCGGCGCTGAAGGGGACAGCAATGGCATTGACCAAGGCGGAAATGGCGGAGCGTCTGTATGAGGACGTAGGCCTGAACAAGCGCGAGGCGAAGGAATTCGTCGACGCATTCTTCAATGCATTGCGCGAAGCGCTGGACCATGGGCGGCAGGTCAAGCTGTCCGGCTTCGGCAATTTCGACCTGCGTCGCAAGAACCAGCGGCCCGGCCGCAATCCGAAGACCGGCCAGGAAATCCCGATTTCCGCGCGCACTGTGGTGACCTTCCGGCCCGGGCAGAAATTGAAGGAACGGGTGGAAGCTTTCGGCGGCGTGCACCATGCTTGATCCGGGCAGCAACCGCGAACTGCCCCCGATTCCAGCCAAGCGCTATTTCACCATCGGTGAAGTCAGCGAGTTGTGCGATGTAAAACCGCACGTGCTGCGCTACTGGGAAACGGAATTCCCGAGCCTGGAACCGGCCAAGCGCCGCGGCAATCGCCGCTACTACCAGCGCCATGACGTGTTGATGGTGCGACAGATCCGCAGCCTGCTGTACGAACAGGGCTACACGATTGGTGGTGCGCGCTTGCGTCTGGAAGGCGATGGGGCTAAGCAGGAATCGGCATTGAGCAACCAGATCGCCAAGCAGGTCCGGGTCGAGCTGGAAGAAGTCCTGCAGCTGCTGCGTCGCTGAGTTGCCGGGCAGGCTATAATTCCCGACCAATCGGGGTATAGCGCAGCCTGGTAGCGCACTTGTCTGGGGGACAAGTGGTCGTCGGTTCAAATCCGGCTACCCCGACCAAATTTGACGTCCAGCACCATCTGAAGAAACACGCCAACCCCGCAGAGATGCGGGGTTTTTTTGTGCAGGTCGTGTGAATTTGTAATCACGGCAGGTGCGTTAAATTTTCCGTTATTTCGTTTTAATCGGACTGCAGTCCGATCACCGGGGATGTCGACGCGTGAATACCGGACTCAAGCGCGATGAGCGCACGGATGGCTCACAAGAGGATCAGGCTCTGCTGCGCGTGCTTGAGGCAATGTATGCCGTCCGCGATGGCGATTTCATGGTCCAGCTGCCACCTCACTGGGAGGGTATCGAAGGCAAGATTGCCGCATGCTTCAATGAGATCGTCGCGAGCAACCGCAGATTGGCCAGTGAACTCGCTCGGGTCGGGCAGGTGGTCGGGCGCGAAGGGCAAACCCGCAAGCGCATCACGGTGTCGCGTCGCGAAGGCGCGTGGGCTGGGATGGAGCAGTCGGTCAATAGCCTGATTGACGATCTGGTGCGTCCGGTCGAAACCATGACCGAAGCGATGGCGGGCGTCGCCAAGGGCGATCTGACCCGGGCCGTTCCGCTTGAAGCCGATGGCAGGCCGCTGCAGGGCGAGTTCCTGCGATCGGCAACCATCGTCAATCGCATGATCGACCAGATGGGCGAGTTCAGTTCGGAAGTGACGCGCGTCGCGCTCGAGGTCGGCACGCATGGCAGGCTCGGTGGACAGGCCAAGGTCAAGGGTGTGTCCGGGGTCTGGAAGGACCTGACCGACTCGGTCAACCAGATGGCATCGAACCTGACCTTGCAGGTGCGCAACATTTCCGAAGTCACGATCGCCGTGGCCACCGGTGACCTGTCGCGCAAGATCACCGCCGACGTGCGCGGCGAGATGCTGCAGCTCAAGGAAGTCATCAACACGATGGTCGACCAGCTGCGCTCGTTCGCCTCGGAAGTCACCCGGGTGGCGCGCGAAGTCGGCACCGAAGGCAAACT
>JBDSIA010000197.1:0-4649 GCA_039918175.1 Thermomonas sp. | reverse complement strand
GCGTTCGGCATGTTGCTGCTCCTGGCCACCCTGCCCGCCTTCATCCCGATCCCGATCGGCGGAGCACTGAGCGGGCCGCTGGTGGTTTTGCTGGCGGTGCAGCTGCTGATCGGCCTGCGCAGGCCGTGGCTGCCCGGCTTCATCGCCCGGCGCGGCCCGAAGCGGCACACGCTGGCGCGCTTCGAGAAGATCGTGGCACCTTGGCTGACGCGGCTGGAGCACCTCGTCCGTCCGCGGCTGGCCATCGTGCTTGAACATCGGCTGGCCAGCAGCTTCACTGGCCTGGTGCTGTTGCTACTGGGCGTGTTGTTGTCGCTGCCGATCCCGTTGACCAACTATTTGCTGGGCGGGCTGATCCTGTTGTTCGCACTGGCCTTGCTGGAGCGCGACGGGGCGATGATGCTGATTGCCTGGGCCGTGGGCATCATCGCGATCGGCACCACCGGCGCGTTGTCGGGCGGCTTGATTGCCATCGTCCAGCCATGGCTGGACCGGCTCAGCTGATCCAGATCACGGTCGCCGCGGTGCTCAGCTGCACAGCCTGGTGAACTCCGCTGGCGTGCACGGATGGCCCAGCCAGAAGCCCTGCACGAGGTCGCAATCGCGTTCGCGCAACAGGTCGTACTGGCCCTGCTTCTCTACACCTTCGGCGACCACGGTAATGCCCATCGAATGGGCCATCGCAATAATCGCCGAGGTCAATGCCAGATCGTCCGGATCGCGCAGCAGATCGGTGATGAAACTGCGATCGATCTTTAGCCCATCGACTTGCACCCGGCGCAGGTGGCTCAGACTGGAATAGCCGGTCCCGAAGTCGTCCAGCCACACCCGTACGCCGGTCTGGCGCAGGCGTGCCAGCAATTCGCTGGCATTGACCTCGTCGCTGATCACTGCAGTCTCGGTCAATTCCACATGCAATCGCCCCGGGGGCAACGAGGTCTCGTGCAAGGCCGACGTGATCTGCTTGACCAGGTCACCGTTTCGCAGCTGGCGCGGCGATACATTTACCGCCAAGAACGGCGGTTCGCCGGCCCCCGGTGCCGGGGACCACTGGGTGGCCTCGCGGCAGGCGGCGCGCATGACCTCGGGGCCAATCGACTCGATCAGGCCGCTCTGCTCGGCCACGTCGATGAATACCTCCGGCGCGATCGCCCCGTCTTCAGGATGCTCCCAGCGCAACAGGGCTTCTGCGCCGACCAGCACGCGATCGCGGGTGCGGTAGATCGGCTGGTAGGCCAGGCTGAGTTCGCCGCGTCCCCAGGCACCACGCAGGTCGTGTTCCATGCGCATACGGCGTTCAACCGCCAGATCCATGGTCCGGCTGTAGAAGCGATGGCAGTTCTTGCCGGCTACCTTGGCCTGGTACATGGCGATGTCGCCATTCTTCATCAGCGTCGATGCGCTATCGGCATCGTCCGGAAACAGAGCGACGCCAATCGACGAGCCCATGAATACCTGGCGACCGTGCAACAGCAATGGCTGGCCGAGCTCATGCACCAGAGAATCCGCCAGGCGCGCCGCCAGCGTGCGCACGTCGCCTTCCGGTTCAGTGTCGCTGGCCTGCAGCAGGGTCACGAATTCATCGCCGCCGAAACGCGCGACCATCGCATCCACGCCGGGTATCGCCTTGACCACACGGTCGATGCGTCCGGCGACCTGCAGCAACGCTTCGTCGCCCGCCTCGTGGCCCAAGGTGTCGTTGATTCGCTTGAAGTCGTCAATGTCTGCAAACAGCAGTGCCAATTGCCGGCTTGCGCCCTGCATGGCGCGCAGGCGGGTGTCGAGCGCCTCGCGAAACGCCAGCCGGTTGGATAACCCGGTCAGTGCATCGCTGTAGGCGACCCGGCGAATGTCGCGGTCGTGGCGCGCCACGCTCTCGCGCATGCGGCCAAACGTGCGGATCAGGTCGCCCAGTTCGTCTGCGCGGTCACTGAGAGGAACCGGCAGCGAGAAATTACCGGCTTCGATTTCGCGCGCCGCATCGCCCAGGTTTCGGATCGGCTGCACCAGTGTGCGCAGCACCAGCATGGCCCCGGCAAGGCCGATCACTCCAAGCGCGGCGCACAGCAGCAGCAACCACATCAGGTTACTGCGACCGACATCATCGATCCGGGCACGCAGGCCAATCATCGACTGCTGTTCCGCACGCGCCACGCCCGCCAGCGAATAGCCGATGCGCACGCCGCCCAGACGCTGGTCGCCTATCATGATCGGGCTGGAGACATCCAGCACCTGCCCCGCAGCATGGGTGTGCGGGCCTGTGGCAGCCACCACTTCGGCCGCCAGCGCATCGCCCATCGGCTGACCGTAGGCGGCAATGTCGCCGGAACCGTCATGCAGGATGCGGCCGCCCGAGTCATAAACCAGCACATAGTCGACATCCGACGCGCGCAACCCGGCGCGTGCCAAGGCGCCCACTGCATCCAGGTCAAAGTAGTACAGCGGATTGGCCAACGCATCCGCCAGCTGATGGACTTCCGCCTCGCCATCGGTGCGCACCTGCTCGGAAATGAGCTCATGCATGGCGGCGCGAGTGACCTCGCTGACATCGTGCTGGGTCGCCTGCTGGCGGTTCCACAGCAGCACCATCACCAGCACGGCAACCAGGAACAGGAACAGGAGCATGGCAAAGAATCGCGCCTGCAAGCCCATCCGCGGCCTGTTCACTCGACTTCCCTGCGCACACGGGCGAGCCCGGCGCCGAGGTGGTCCAGCGCCTGGCGATCCTCGGCATCGATCGGCAGGAAGCGCGATGTGCCCAGGAAACTGCGCATGGCCTCGCCGGCATCCGGATCACCCGACGCCTCCATCAACACTTCGCGCAGGCGTGCCTGGACCTTCGGGTCCATCCGATCACGGGTAAGCACCAGCGCGCGCGGCAAGTCCTGGCTTTGGGCAATGATCCGGAAATCCGCCTTGAATGCCGATGGCACCCGTTGCGGATTTTCCCAGTCCAGGTTGCTGAGCACGCCTGCATCCACCAGGCGCTTGTGCACCCAGGTCGTGATGTTGAGCTCGGTACGCGCGAACAGGTAGCCCACCGAGTCCGCCGGTGCCCGGTCCATCGGCGACAACAGCAGTTCCATGCGCTGGCCGGATTCCAGCAACATGCTCGCCGGCATGTAGTAGGCACTGGTCGAATACGGATTCTGGAATGCCACGCTGTGCCCGGCCAGGTCATTGATGCTCTGGATCGCACTATCCCTGCGCACGAAGAACACGGTGTGATAACGGTTTGCACCACCGCGCTCGGTCACCAGCATCGAATGCGCATGGGCACGCTGCTCGAGCAGCACGGCATTGCCGGAGGTCTCGGTGACCCAGTCCACCCGCCCGCGGCGCAGGTAGCTGGCCATCTGTTGCAGGTCGCGCGCCATCAGGATGCGGCCACTGCGAATGCCGACACTGGCCATCCTCGGTATCACGTATTCCAGCAGAGGCTTGAGTTCTTCATAGTGCGACTTGGGATCATCGCTTACGCGACCCAGCACCAGTACGCTGGACTCGTCATCCTGCGGCAGAACTTCTGGCTGCTGCGCGGTGGCGGGTACCAGCGCGAATATTGCGGCCAGCAGCAAGCCAAAACGGAACCATGTGTGCCTGGAAAACCTGGCGCTGCGAGAATGCAAGAAGGCTGAACGCTGCTTCGGAAACCAGCGCGGAGCGTAACTGATTCTGGCCTGGGCTGGCCTGATTCCGGCGGAACCTTTGCCGGATTCGGCAACGCCTGCAGATTCCTATTCGTCCGCACCTGCCTTCAAGGCCAGTCGTGCCATCCGCTGGGTATCAGCCAACACTCCGCGCAGCAGGCGAATGTCGGCATGATCGAGGTTGGCGCGCAGGTACAACCGACGCAGCTTGCGCATCGCCGATTCGGGCGCACGCCCCTTGTGGAAGTCGATCTGCTCCAAGGCTTCGGCCAGTTGCCCGAACAGTCCTTCTAGCTCGGCATGGGTCGCCGCCTGCGAACCCGGCGGTGCGGTTCGCATCGCCTCGGGCCGGGCCACTGAATCGCCCAATAGCGCGCAACGCAATTCATAACTCACTACCTGCACCGCCGCGGCCAGGTTCAACGAACTGAACGCGGGGTCGGAGGGAATGTGCACAGCGGCATGGCAGAGCTGCAACTCTTCGTTCTCCAGGCCGGTGCGTTCGCGCCCGAACACCAGCGCGACCGGGCCGCTGGCGGTTGCTAGGATCGCCCGCTGCGCCGCATCGCGCGGATGCAGTTCCTCCAGTTGCACGCGTCGGCTGCGGGCAGTACAGCCCAGCACCCAGCGGCAGTCGGCCACCGCATCGAGCAAGGTCGCATGCACGGGCGCGGCCTCGATCAGATCGTCGGCGCCGGCCGCCATCGCATGGGTATTCCCATCGGGCTCCTTGACCGGCGCGACCAGCACCAACTTCGACAAGCCCATGGTCTTCATCGCCCGCGCCGCCGCGCCGATGTTGCCCGGATGCTGGGTCCCGACCAGGACGATGCGCAGGTTGTCGGCCGCCGTGCTTGCTGGTTCACTCATGTGGCAATGGTAAACTCCGCGGCCCGGCCAGTGCGCCGGGTCGCTCTTTTCCGCCGCAGTCCCCCTTCCACCTCTTCCACCGAGGCGCTGTACGCCATGCAGAAACCCGTCGTCAATGTCATGGTCAAG
>JBDSIA010000196.1:0-1507 GCA_039918175.1 Thermomonas sp. | reverse complement strand
ACGACAAGCGCATCCAGCGCAACGTGATGATCCCGCAGGATGCGCGCCAGGATGCGAAGCACGGGCAGTTGGTGGTGGTCGAGATCACCCAGTCGCAGGACCAGCATCGCCCGCCGATCGGCAAGGTGCTGGCGGTGCTCGGCGACAAGCTAACGGCGTCGCTGGCGGTGGAAGCGGCGATTCACGGCCACGAGATTCCGCATGAATTCTCTCCGGAAGTGCTGGCGCAGGCGACCGCAGTGCAGCTTGACGTGCAACAGGCTGACATCCTCAAACGGCTCGATCTGCGCGCGTTTCCGCTGGTCACGATCGATGGCGAGGACGCCAAGGATTTCGACGACGCGGTCTGGTGCGAACCGAATGCGGACGGCTTCCGCCTGATCGTGGCGATCGCCGATGTCTCGCACTATGTACAACCGGGCACGCCGCTGGACGACGAAGCCCAGCTGCGTGCGACGTCTGTGTATTTCCCCGGTTTCGTGGTGCCGATGCTGCCGGAAACCCTGAGCAACGGCATTTGCTCGCTGATGCCGAAGGTCGACCGACTGTGCTTCGTGTGCGACATGCAGGTCGGTCGCGATGGCGTAGTCACCGGCGCGAGCTTCCACGAAGCGGTGATGCATTCGCACGCGCGGCTGACCTATACCGACGTCTGGAACGTGATCGGCGAAGGCATCCCCGTGGACGACCAGGCCGCGGCGCTGGCCAAGGTCGGCGGATTGCTTCCGCAGATCAAGAGCCTGCACCAGCTTTTCAGGATATTGGATCGCGCGCGGGCCAAGCGCGGCGCGATCGAGTTCGAGAGCAGCGAGGTGCGCTTCGTGCTGGATGCCAAGGGCGCGGTCAGCCAGGCCGGCATGATCCAGCGCAACGACGCCCACAAGCTGATCGAGGAATGCATGATCGCGGCTAATGTGCAGGCCGCGCTGTGCCTGCTGGACACGCACATCCCGGCGCCGTATCGCGACCACGACAAGCCGCCGGAATCCAAGTACGCCGATCTCGGGGAATTCCTCAAGGAGTTCCAGCTGCGGATGCCGCCATGGTCCAAGGTGCTGCCCAAGGACTTCCGCAACCTGCTGGAAAAGATCCGCGAACGCCCGGACGCGACCTTGCTGGAATCGGTACTGCTGCGCAGCCAGGCGATGGCGGTGTATTCACCGGACAACATCGGCCATTTTGGCCTGGCGCTGGAGGCCTACGCACATTTCACCTCACCGATTCGCCGCTATCCCGATCTGCTGGTGCATCGCGCGATCAAATATGCGCTGGCCGGTGGCAAGCCGGACGCCTACGAATATTCGCCACATCGCATGGCGAGCTTGTCACTGCAGTGTTCGGAACGCTCGCGGCGTGCCGACGAGGCCCAGCGCGAAGTCGACGAGCGCTATCGCGCGGCGTGGATGGAAACCCACGTGGGCAAGGAGTTTGATGGCACGATTTCCGGGGTGACCAGCTTCGGCTTGTTCGTGGAACTGGACGAATCCAAGGTCAATGGCCTGGTCCA
>JBDSIA010000195.1:0-3657 GCA_039918175.1 Thermomonas sp. | reverse complement strand
TGCGAACCAGCGCTGGGGAAGCTCTGGCCCCGGAAAACTTCACCCCCGACCTCCACGAACATCGACGTCGGTGCAAGCCAGCGCAGTTGCACGCCGTCGTCGTCGTATTGGCCGCCTAGGAACGCCTGGTATGCGAGTGGCCTGTCGAAGAAGTTGTCGGTATGAGTGTGGTGGCTGTTGAGATACCCCAGGTTGGAGAAAAACCGGCCGGCGCGCACGCTCAGGCCACCGGGCAGCGAGGTGGTATCGATGAAGGCTTCCTCGATACCGACCTCGTCCGCGCCATCATCACTCCCTATCGCCAGCGTGACTTGGCCATAGAACTTGTCGTCGATGTTGGCCGACAACGCGAGTTCGCTTTCGCCCAGCGAGAAACCGTTCGGGCCGGGACCACCCTCGCCCACCACCGGGAACCCGGCGCGCGCATAGCTGTCCGCATCCAGCGAATGATGCGAATAACTGCCGTTGAGGATGATGCTGATCGCCGGGTTGAACGCGTTCGGGTTGCTGCCGCCACTGTTACCACTGGCGCTGGCCAAATCTGACGCAGCGACACTCATGGCGCTGGTGTCCCCAACGGATGCCCCGCTGTCTGGGGCATCTGCGGCCAGCGCATCGATCTCGTCAGTTGCGCTGGCGACCGTGGATTCTGCCGCGACAGGCGCCGCCTTCCCAGTTTTCATCGCCTGGATCTCGGCCTGCAGCGCGCTCAACTGGGCTTCCAGCGTGGCGATGCGCTCATGGTCGCTTTGTTGTGGCGCGGCGAACACTGGGGCGCTCATCACCGACAACAGGGCGAGCGTCAATAACGGTTTGCGCATGGGGCGGCTGACAGCGGATTAGGAAGTTATAACATAACATTCCAAACACCCATGTCGTCAACATGACTGACGACATGGCGCCTCCGTCGTTTGCGCCTGTTCAGGCCACCGACGCGCACCTGGCGCACAGGCCATGCACTTCGAGGGTCTGCGCTTGCGGCACGAAGCCGAGCGCACGAGCGCGCGCATCCAGTGCATCAACCACATCGCGATCTTCAAGTTCAACCGCCGAATGGCAGCGGTTGCAGATCAGGAACGGCACCGAATGCTGGTCGGTGCTCGGATGATGGCAGGCGACGAACGAATTCACCGATTCGAGCTTATGGATGAATCCATTGGCCAGCAGGAAATCCAGCGCGCGGTACACCGTCGGCGGCGCGGCGGCGCCGGCGCCCTCGCCTTCGCGAACAAGCTCAAGCAAGTCATAAGCTTTGATCGGCTTGCCAGCCGCAGCCACGAAGCCCAATACCCGCGCGCGGATCGCAGTCAGCCGCAGCCCGCGCTCGTGGCAGGCGTGCTCGACCGCACGCACGAATCCGGCCGCATCGTGGACGTGGTGGTGCGGGTCGATGCAGGCATGCGATTTTGACGCTGATGTGGACTTGGTTCGGGCCATGACTCTGATTTAGGCATTCATCCGGCGCATTGCAAGGGGATTTTTGCAAGGGCGGCGTCGATCCGCGCCAGCGCTTCTGGCTTGCCTGCCAGGAAAATGGTGTGCGAGATATCCGGGCTGACCTGGGTGCCGGTGATGGCGACCCGCAACGGTTGCGCGACTTTGCCCATGCCCAGGCCCGAGGCATCGACGGTCGCGTGGAATGCCGCGTCGATGCCCTCCACGGTCCACGCCTCCAGCCCGACAAGGCGCGCACCCATGTCAGCCAGCGGGGCTCGCGCGGCGGTTGTCAGGTGTTTTGCGACCGCCTTGTCGTCGTAGTGCGTGATCGGACCAAACCACACCGCGGCGCGTTCGGCCATGTCCTTCAACGTCTGCACGCGGTCACGCAATGCGATGACGATGTCGGCAGGCGCTGGGCCCTTGGCGAGGTCGTAGCCAGCTTGCTGCAGATGCCATTGAAGGTGCTTGCCGACGTCGACCGGGTCATCGTTCTTCAGGTATTGCTGGTTGAGCCAGCCGAGCTTGGCCATGTCCAGCCGCGCCGGCTTTGCATGCACGTTCGACAGGTCGAACAGCGACTGCATTTCCGCGATCGAGAACACTTCCTGGTCGCCATGCGACCAGCCCAGCCGCACCAGGTAGTTCAGCAATGCATGCGGCAGGTAGCCGGCATCGCGATACTGCATCACGTCGGCGGCGCCGGTGCGCTTGGACAGCTTGGCGCCCTGCTCGTCCAGGATCATCGGCAGGTGCGAAAACGCCGGCACCTCGACGCCGAGCGCGCGATAGATATTGATTTGCCGCGGGGTGTTGTTGACGTGGTCGTCGCCGCGCACGACATCAGTGATGCCCATGTCGATGTCGTCCACCACCACTGCGAAGTTGTAGGTCGCGTAGCCGTCCGGGCGAAAGATCACCAGGTCGTCAAGTTCACTGTTGGCGATCTCGATGCGGCCTTTGACCTTGTCGTCCCAAGCAACCACGCCGTCGTCCGGATTGCGGAAGCGGATCACCCGGTTAGGGTCGTCACGACGTTGCTCGTCAAAAGATGCGTCATTCGCGGTGCGATAGGCGCCGTTGTATCGCGGCTTGTCGCCTGCGGCCATCGCCGCTTCGCGCATGGCTTCGAGTTCGGCCTTGCTCTCGTAGGCGTAGTAGGCATGACCAAAGGCGACCAGTTGCTCAGCCATTTCCTTGTAACGGTCGAGGCGATGGGTCTGGTAGATCGGGCCTTCGTCGTAATCCAGGCCCAGCCATTCCATCGCCTGCAGGATCGCATCGATCGCTTGCTGGGTGCTGCGCTCGCGGTCGGTGTCTTCGATGCGCAGGATGAACTTGCCGCCATTGCGACGCGACTGCAGCCAGCAATACAGGGCAGTGCGCGCGCCGCCAATATGCAGGTAGCCGGTGGGGCTGGGGGCAAATCGGGTACGGACAGTCATGGCCACTTGTTCAATCGAAGTGCGGCCATTTTAGCCTGTGCGCCCTGCCCCTCGCGCTGGGGCAGGCCGCCGCACAGTTTGCGTCGAGGGTGGCGGGCATGCTGCGTCAGCGGCATTTCGAGCCGCAGAGCAGCGTGCCCGCTTCCCTCGACGTATTCGCAGCACGGCTATCTCTACAATGCCGCCATGACCACGCTGTTCATCTCCGACCTGCATCTGGATGTCGAACGCCCGGAAATCACCGAACTGTTCGGCGAGTTCATCGAGCGCGAAGCACGCAAGGCCGACGCGCTTTACATCCTCGGCGATTTGTTCGAAGCCTGGGTCGGCGACGATGATCCGTCAGAAGCCGGCAAATTCGTCGCTGCGAAATTGAAAGCGCTAACCGACAGCGGTGTGCCGGTGTATTTCATCCGTGGCAACCGCGATTTTCTGATCGGCAACGATTACGCATACCGCAGCGGCATGACCATCCTGCCCGATCCCGCTGTCATCCTGCTGCACGGCACGCCAACCCTTATCGGACATGGCGACTTGTTGTGTACCGACGATATCGCCTACCAGCAATTCCGCGCGCAGACCCGCGACCCGCGCTGGCAGGCGCAGTTTCTGGCGCAACCGCTGGATGCGCGACTCGCGTTCGCCGCGCAGGCGCGCGCGGCGAGCCAGGCTCGCTTCGGCGAACTGCAGGCAACCGGCCTGTCGGAAACGATCACCGATGTCAGCCCGGAAACAGTGGCCGGCACGTTCTCGCGCTACGGTATCGCCCACATGA
>JBDSIA010000194.1:0-4415 GCA_039918175.1 Thermomonas sp. | reverse complement strand
GTGCGATCCACGGTGATCGCGGCGCGGGCCTGACCATCGCCGGCTGCACCCAGCGCGAAGTTGACGATGTTGATGCCGAGCATGCCAAGTTGCGAGCCCACCGCACCGACCATGCCGGGACGATCCTCATTGCGCAGCAACAGCACGTGCGCCTGCGGGTCGAATTCGATCTCCACGCCATCCAGCCGCACCACGCGCGGACCGCGATGCAGGGTCGCCTCGATTTCGCGGCTGCGGGTGCCGTCGCTGACCCGCAGCTTGAGCAGACGGTCGAAACCATCACCATCGCCACCCACGGTTTCGGCGACCACAAGGCCGCGCCTGGCGGCTTCGGCCAATGCATTGACTGGGGTCACGCGACTGGAATGCGCGCCCAGCAAGGACGCCACCAGCAGGCGGGTCAACGGGCGGGTGTCGAGCGCCTCGGTGCGTCCGGCATAGGCCACGTCCAGCCGCGTTGGCGCGGGCACCAAGCGCGCGGCGAGGCGGCCGAGCGAGGACATCAACGGCATCCATGGGCCGACTTCGCGCGCGGCTTCCGCGGTCAGCGGCGGCAGGTTGACGCAGCCGGCGACCGCGCCGGTGGCGACGAAATCGATCACTTGGCGCGCCAGGATCGTGCTCACCGCCTGCTGCGCTTCGCTGGTCGAAGCACCAAGGTGCGGGGTCAGGATCAGGTTGGGATGCGCCCTTAACAGCGAGTCCGCCGGCAACGGCTCGGTGACGAAGGTGTCGAGCGCTGCGCCAGCCAGATGGCCTTCGTCGAGCAACTGCAGCAGCGCGCTTTCATCGACCAGGCCACCACGCGCCGCATTGATGATGTACGAGCCCCGCTTCATCTGGCGCATGCGCTCTTCGGACAGGAGATTGGTGGTCTCCTTGGTGCGCGGGATATGCAACGTCACCACGTCGGCCCAAGCCAGCAGTTCATCCAGCGTCTTCAACGGCACGCTGCCCTTGCCGGCAGCGGACGCCGGCAGGAACGGATCAAACGCGGCCACGTCCATCCCTATACCCTGCGCCTTGCGCGCCACGGTGCCGCCGATGCGGCCCAGCCCGATCACGCCCAGCTTCTTGCCTTCCAGCTCGAACCCGGTCAGGCCGGCCTTCGGCCAGCCACCGGCCTTCATCCCGGCGTCGGCCTTGGGAATGTGCCGGGCCAACGCAAAGAGCAGCGAAATCGCGTGTTCGGCGGCGGCCAGGGTATTGCCATCCGGCGCGTTCATCACCGCGATGCCGCGCGAGGTGGCGGCCTCGACATCAATCGTGTCCACGCCCGCACCGGCGCGACCTATGACTTTCAGGCGGGCAGCATCCCTCAGCGACTCCTGGGTGATCCTGGTGGAGGAACGCACCAGCACGGCATCGCAATCGGCCAGGGCAAGCGCCAGCGCATCCGGGTCTTTGATCGGGTCGGAAATGGCGACGTCCCATCCCGCATCGCGGAACAGCGCCAAGCCATCATCATGGATTCCATCGCACGCAAGCACTTTCATTCTTCGGCTCCTGAGGGGGTCATCCTGATCAGAGTCAGGTTCCACGGATCCCAGCAGCCGGCACAGCGCAAGTGATGTGCGAAAAGCAGCGCGAAGTCGCAAAAATACAGCGCTTCGCTTTCGGTCAGGAGACGGGGCCGGCTGGCATGGGAGTCCGTGACGAGGCCTAGCGTAGCAGACGCGCGGCGCGCTGCAACGTATCGTTACGTCGCAACTAGCGAACCAACCAACCAAACAGGAGATACCGATGCAGGCCAAGGGCGAATTCGACGTCACGCGCACCCCACAGGGTTCGCTGGACATGGGTGATGGTGCCGAGATCGGACATATGCGCTTCGACAAGCAGTTCCACGGGCCGCTTGCAGCGACCAGCGTGGTGCACATGCTGGCGGCGATGTCGCCGGTCGAAGGCTCCGGCGCTTATGTGGCGATCGAGCGCATCGTCGGCACGCTGGATGGCCGCGCGGGCAGTTTCCTGGCGGTGCACAAAGGGATCATGGATCGGGGCACGCCGTCGCTGGACCTCGCCGTGGTGCCGGACACAGGTACCGATGCGCTCACCGGCCTGCGCGGACGCATCACCATCGACATTGTCGATGGCAAGCATTTCTACACCTTCGATTACGAGATCAACGACGGCGACACTGGCGACTGAACGACGGCGCCTACCAGCGTGCATTCGCTACGCGGCTCGAAATGCCGCTACGCCAATACACGCTGGTCTCGCCGTCTGCTGACCATTCAAGAACAACAGCGGTGTCATGGCAGAACTAAGGTCAGCCGGCGGTAGAATGGCGGCCTCACACGTCGCAACGGGAACGGGCATGTCGCAGACCATGATGAAGGCGCTGGTGAAGCGCGAAGCGGCCAAGGGCATCTGGATGGAAGAGGTGTCGGTGCCTTCGCCCGGCCCCAATGAGGTGCTGATCAAGCTGGAAAAGACCGCGATCTGCGGCACCGACCTGCACATCTACCTGTGGGACGAATGGAGCCAGCGCACGATTACCCCCGGCCTTGTGATCGGCCATGAGTTCGTCGGCCGCATCGCGGAGATCGGCCCGGGCGTGGGGGGCTATACGCTTGGCCAGCGCGTGTCGGCCGAAGGCCATATCGTCTGCGGACATTGCCGCAATTGCCGCGCAGGACGCCAGCACCTGTGCCCGAACACCGTGGGCATCGGCGTGAACCGCAATGGCGCGTTCGCCGAATACATCGTGATGCCGGCCTCCAACCTGTGGCCGATTCCGGATCAGATCCCGTCCGAGCTTGCCGCATTCTTCGATCCCTGCGGCAACGCCGCGCACTGCGCGCTGGAATTCGATGTGGTCGGCGAGGACGTGCTGATCACCGGCGCCGGCCCGATCGGGGTGATCGCGGCCGGCATCTGCAAATACATCGGCGCGCGCAATGTGGTGGTCACCGATGTCAATGATTACCGCCTCAAGCTCGCAGCCGACATGGGCGCAACCCGCGTGGTCATTGTCTCCAACACCTCGCTCAAGGACGTGATGGCCGACCTGCACATGGAGGGTTTCGATGTCGGCCTGGAGATGAGCGGCAACCCGCGCGCGTTCAACGACATGCTGGACTGCATGTACCACGGCGGCAAGATCGCGATGCTCGGCATCATGCCCAAGGACGCGGGCGCGGACTGGGACAAGATCATCTTCAAGGGCCTGACCGTGCAGGGTATTTACGGCCGGAAGATGTACGAGACCTGGTACAAGATGACCCAACTGGTGCTGTCCGGTTTTCCGCTCGGCAAGGTACTCACTCATCAATTGCCGATCGATGATTTCCAGAAGGGCTTCGACCTGATGGAATCCGGGCGCAGCGGCAAGATCGTGCTGAGCTGGAATTGACCTGGCATTGCCCGTGGCGGCTCAAGACCCGCCTTACAAGGATTCAATGATGTCCCTGACCCAGCGCTACAACGACACCCTCGAGGAGATCCGCGCCGCCGGGCTGTACAAGTCCGAGCGCATCATCGCGTCGCCGCAATCGGCTGAAATCCGGATGGCCGACGGCCGCATGGTGCTGAACTTCTGCGCCAACAACTACCTTGGTCTGGCCGACCACCCGGAGATTATTGAAGCGGCAAAGCAGGCGCTGGATTCACACGGCTTCGGCATGGCCAGCGTGCGTTTCATCTGCGGCACCCAAGACCTGCACAAGGAACTGGAACGCACCATCAGTGAATTCTTCGGCACCGAAGACACGATTCTTTACGCCGCGTGCTTCGATGCCAACGGCGGTCTGTTCGAACCCCTGCTCGACGAAAACGACGCGGTCATATCCGATGCGCTCAACCACGCTTCGATCATCGACGGCGTGCGCCTGTGCAAGGCCAAACGTTATCGCTACGCCAACTGCGACATGACCGATCTGGAAGCGCAGCTCAAGCAGGCCAAGGCCGACGGCGCGCGCACGATCATGATCACCACTGATGGCGTGTTCTCGATGGACGGCTTCATCGCGCCCCTGGACGAGATCACCGCGCTGGCTGCGCAATATGGCGCGCTGGTGCATATCGACGAATGCCATGCCACCGGTTTCCTGGGCGCCACCGGTCGCGGCAGCGCCGAGGTCAAGGGCGTTATGGGCAAGATCGACATCTTCACCGGCACCTTGGGCAAGGCCATGGGTGGCGCGCTGGGCGGCTTCACCAGCGCGAAGAGGGAAGTCATCGAATTGCTGCGCCAGCGCTCGCGCCCGTATCTGTTCTAGAACTCATTGCCACCGCACGTGGCGGCTGCGGGCATCAAGGCCTTCCAGATGCTGGCCACCGCAGGCGACCTGCGCGAAACCCTGCAGGCCAACACGCAGCATTTCCGCCAACGTATGACTGCCGCCGGTTTCGACATCCGCCCCGGCGTGCACCCGATCAGCCCGGTCATGTTGTACGACGCCCCGCTCGCC
>JBDSIA010000193.1:0-1527 GCA_039918175.1 Thermomonas sp. | reverse complement strand
GGGTCAAGGAGTACTTCAATGGCCCGCGTGGGCGCGCAGTGCGTGACACCCGCTGAAACGTAGGAAGGATGCAATGGAAACCCGTGCCAACTATGTGCTGATCGGCGGCTTCACCATCCTGGCGACGGTGTGCCTGTTACTGTTCGCGCTGTGGGCAGCCAAATTCTCGTCTGACCGGAATTGGCGCCAGTACGAAGTGATCTTCACCGAACCGGTGACCGGCCTGACCGAAGGCGGCGGCGTGCAATACAACGGCATCAGCGTGGGCACGGTCGACACGCTGAGCCTGGCGCCCGACGACGCGCGCAAGGTGGTCGCACTGCTCAAGGTCAAGGCCGATACGCCGGTCAAAGTCGACACCCGCGCCAAGCTGTCGCAACAAGGCATCACCGGCCAACCGTTCATCCAGCTCACCGGCGGCAGCCCGCAGGCGGCGCGGTTGCTGCCGAACAACGATGACGACATCCCGATCATTCGCACCGAACCCTCCGCGCTGCAGAACATCGCCGATACCGCCAACCGGCTGGTCGCGCGCATGGACAAGCTGATCAGCGATGAGAACATCGCCAAACTCAGCGCGACGATCGACCACCTGGAACAAGCGACCGGCAGCGTTGCCGACCAGCGCGAAGACATTTCTGCATTGATCATCAATGCGCGCAAGGCCACCGAAACGCTGCAGGTCACCCTGGCTACCGCCAATGGCGCACTGAACAAGGTCGACCGCAATGTGGTGGATAAGCTGCCCGCGCTAATGGCCAAGCTGGACGCCACCGTCGGAAAACTCAACTCGGTCGCCGGCAATGCCAATGCCCTGATCTCCGAGAATCGCCCTGCCATCCAAAGCTTCGCCAACGACGGCTTGTCCCAACTCGGCCCGACCTTGGCGGACTTGCGCGCCCTGATCGGCGACTTGCGCCAAGTCACCGATCGCCTGGAAGGCGGGCCCGCAAGCTACATCCTGGGCCGAGACGCACCCAAGGAGTTCGAACCCAAATGAACAAGCATGCATCCTTCGCCATGTTCCTTGCCTCCATGTTGTTGCCCGCGCTGCTTGGCGGCTGCGCGCTGCTGGGCTCCAAAGACTCGGCGACGATCTACGCACCCGACCCGCGCGTCGAGCCAGACCCGTCCTGGCCCAGGGTCAGCTGGCAACTCAGCACCACACGTCCCACCGCGCCGCGCATGATGGATAGTCTGCGCATCGCGGTGAGCCCGGTACCGGGCGAGCTGCAGGTCTACAAGGATGCGGCGTGGGCGCGCACGCCCACTGAAATGATCGATGACGGCGTCCTGCGCGCGCTGGAAGATTCCGGGAAGATCCCTGCGGTCGCGCGCCAGGGCAGCGGCATCGGCGCCGACTACCGGCTGGTGATGGACCTGCGCGATTTCGAGGCCGCGTATGCGGGCGCTGCGGTGCCCTCGGCAGTGATCGAAGTCAACGTCAAGCTGCTGCATTCGCACGACCAGACCGTGGTCGGCAGTCGCACCTTCCACCATGCGCAGCCCGCATCTGGCACCGATGTC
>JBDSIA010000192.1:0-2579 GCA_039918175.1 Thermomonas sp. | reverse complement strand
CCCGTGTTGCTGCTGGTGCGCCGCAAGCGTTGGTACAGCCAAGTGGCGATGCCGTTGCTGTCGCTGGCGATCGCCGGGCTTGCGGCCTGGTGGTTGTACGTGCGTCTGCGCGGTTAGACGGAGCCGCACCGCCAAATATCGAAGCTGGGTTCGATATTGGCGCTGAAAGCTGAGTGTCGATGGCTTGTTACCAAAAGATCAGCGGCGGGAATCAATGCCCGCTACCTGCTGCAGCGCCCATCTTCGCCCCGAACGGCGGCTTGGCGATCCACACGAACACGATCACGCACAGGAAGATGATGCCGAGCAGGTGGAAGATCTCGTTGAAGCCGATCTGCATCGATTGCTGAGTGATCATTCGGTCGAGCACGAAGGCCCCGCGTTGGAGGTCACCGCCACCATAACGCGCCACCGTTTCCAGCATCGCCGGGTCGGTCGCGGATAGATGTTCACTGAGTTGCGCGTGGTGCACCGCTGTGCGCTGGGTCCAGGCGTACGTGGTCAGCGATGCGGCGAAACTGCCACCGAGTGTGCGCACAAAAGTCATCAGACCTGAGCCTGCAGAGATCTCGTGCGGCTCCAGATCAGACAGCAGGATCTGCAATACGGGCATGAAGAACAGCGCAACGCCAAGTCCTTGCAGCAGTTGTACATAGGCCACGTGTTCGAAATCCACATCAAGGTTGAAGTGCGAGCGCATGAAACTGGTGGCGCCCATCACGATGAAGGCCAGTGTGGACAACATGCGCAGGTCGAACTTGCCTGCGTATTTGCCGATCAGCGGCGCCAGGATCACCGGCAGGAATCCGATCGGTGCGGTGGCGAAGCCTGCCCAGATCGCGGTATAGCCAAGATTACGCTGCAGCCACAGCGGCACAAGGATGCTGACGCTGAATAACGCGGAATAGGCCAGCACGAGATCACGGCGACTATCGCCAGCACCACGATCAGCGGCGAGTGGAACCAGTCCTCGTCGTTGCCCAGGTCAAGCATGCCTGCAAACGTATTCGGTGATGCCGCACGTGATCAATTGACCCGGTGCAGGACCAACTCCAGCACGAATTTGCTTCCGAAGAACGCCAAAATCAGCAAAGCCATCGCCGCCAGCGTCCAGCGCACCGCGGTGGCGCCGCGCCAGCCGAAACGCCAGCGGCCCAGCAGTAACGCGCCGAACGCCAGCCACGACAGCACGCTGAGTACAGTCTTGTGGACCAGGTGCTGGGCCAGCAGGTTGTCGACGAACAACACGCCGGTCAGCAGGGTTGCGCCAAGCAGGATGAAGCCGACACCAATCGTGCGGAACAGCAGCATCTCCAGTTCGGTCAGCGGGGGCAGGGCGCGCAGCCAGCGGTGGAACTCACGGCGGCGCAAAGCGCGCTCCTGCATCCAAAGGAAGACCGCGAGCAATGCCGCGATAGCCAACGTGGCGTAGGCCAGCAAAGCCAGCCATGCATGCAGCAACAAGCGCCAATCCAGTGGTTCGGGTTGGGTAGCATGTCCGTAAAGCGCGTAAACAAGCAGCGCCAACGCTGCCAGCGGGAACACCACCACGCCCAGCGCGCGCATGCGGCCCGCGGCGCCGACGATGGCGGTCAACGTGCTCATGCCCAATCCCACCAGAGACAGCGCGGCGAAGAAGTGCAGGTCGGTCACCCCACTCGCTCTCCACGCCAGGTAATGCGTGAGTCCGTGCAACAGCAGCGCCACATTGGCCGGGACCCGCCATCCACGCGGGATGGTCTTGCCATCACGCAGGACGGCGCCAACAAGCCAGCCGGCGGCCAGCAGGTATGACGCGACGGCAATGAGAACGATTGTCATCGCGGCAGTGTCGCACAAAGGCTGCTGGCAAGCTGCAGGCTATACTTCGCGCCCCGCATCGCACGCAGCGCAGGCCGTCCGCACCATGTTCGAATCCCTGACCCAGCGACTGTCCGGCACCGTCGAGCGCCTGCGTGGCCGCGGTCGCCTGACCGACTCCAACATCAGCGAGGCCGTGCGCGAGGTTCGCATCGCGCTGCGGGAAGCGGACGTGGCATTGCCGGTGGTGCAGGCACTGATCCAGCGCATCAAGGTGCGCGCGGTCGGCCAGGAAGTCATGCGCTCGCTGACCCCCGGCCAGGTGCTGGTGCGGATCGTGCGCGACGAGCTGACCGCGGTGATGGGTTCGCAGGCATCGGAGCTCAACCTCAACGTGCCGGCGCCGGCGGTCATCTTGATGGCGGGCCTGCAGGGCGCGGGCAAGACTACGACGGTTGCGAAGCTGGCTAAACACCTGAAGGACAAGCGCAAGAAGAAAGTCATGGTGGTCAGCGCCGACGTCTACCGTCCGGCCGCGATCGAACAGTTGCAAACACTGGCTGGCCAGGTCGACGCGATGTTCTTCCCGTCGGATGCGTCGCAGAAGCCAGTAGCCATCGTCAAGGCCGCGATCGACGCGGCGCGCAAGTCTTTCGTCGATGTGCTGATCGTCGATACGGCCGGCCGCACCAGTATCGACGACGCGATGATGGCCGAGATCAAGATGCTGCACGCTGCTGTCAATCCGGTCGAAACCTTGTTCGTGGTCGATTCGATGA
>JBDSIA010000191.1:0-2548 GCA_039918175.1 Thermomonas sp. | reverse complement strand
GCGCGCAGGCCGGCCTGGATCGAGTCCACCAGCAATAAGCTGCCGTGGCTACGGGTCAGTTCGCCGGCCAGTTCGTAGAACGGTACCGGCACGCTGCGGCCCGGGTCGCCTTCGCCCATGACGGGTTCAAGGAACATGGCTTCGATGAACCAGCCGTTGGCATCGGCATCGGTAAATACCTTGCGCAACGCATCGGCGTCATACGGCGGCACGGTGATCACCGAGTGCTCGTCGCGATAGCTGGCCAGGTTCGCGATGTAGGACTTGCGGCTTGAATCGGAATATAGCGCCGGCTTGTCGGTGCGGCCGTGGAAGCTGCCCTTGACCACCACGCGCTTGATCGTCTTGCCTGCATGGCGGGCGCCCGGATCGGTCATGGTCTTGGCATTGGCATCGACGATGCGTGCGGCCAGCGACACGGATTCGGAACCGGAGTTCAGGCACAGGAATGCGCTATACGGACAGCCGCCGCGGGTCTGCCCGATCTCCGCGCGCATCGCATTGGCGAAGCGCAGCTGAGACACGTTCGGGGTCATGATGTTGGCCATCGCCTGCGGCGTGGTCATCGCCGCGATCACCGCCTCCGGCGTGTGGCCCAGGCCGAGCATGCCGTAGCCGCCGGTGTCATAGACCACTGCGCCCTTGAGAGTCACGATCCACGGGCCACGCGCGGCGAGTGCGACGTACGGGTTGGCAGCATCGTGCGAATAGAAATTGACGAAGCCAGCCTGGATCGCGATGGTCTGCGCATCCTCGTCCAGCGCCAAAAGTTCGGGGAACTCGGCGCGCACGCGCTCAAACTCCACTGCAGCGGCATTGATCGCTTCGCCCAACTGCGGATGGCGGCTGGCGAAGTCGAGGATCACGTCATCAGTCAAGCCGGTGGTGCGGGCGTTGCCGTAGGCGCGCAGCGGTGCGAGTGTGTCGAGCAGGGTCATGGCTTCATCCTTTGCGTCGGGCGCCTGCTACGGAATCGCGCATGGAGGTATGCGGCGCAGGGCGTTAACTTGCAATTATCGTCGGATTCGATCCAATCGAAAGAGATGATCCGACCAAATCACGGTGCATCTGGTCAAAACGACGGTAATATTCGGCGATATGCGTATTTCCACACCTGATGAGCTGCTGCTCGCGCTGCTACGCGAGAACGCGCGTGCCTCGACCGCGGAGATTGCACGCCGGCTCGGGCTGTCGCGCACCACCGTGCAAAACCGCATCGAGCGGCTGGAACGGCAGGGCGTGATCAGCGGCTACACGGTGCGCGTCAATGACGAATATGAGCGCAACCAGATCCGCGCACACATCATGGTCACACTGCATCCCAAGCAGATGCCCACCGTGGTCCGCACGCTGGAGGCGATGCCCGAAGTCCGCGAGCTGCATTCGGTCAGTGGCGAGCACGACCTGATCGCGCTCGCGGTTGCAGCCACGATAGGCGACGTGGACGTGCTGACCGATGCGATTGGCGCAATTGACGGCGTGGAGCGCACCACGACCTCGGTCATTCTTTCGACCAAGTTCGAGCGCTGAAACGAGGCCGGCTACAATGCCCGCCCGCTACAGATGCCGGTGCGGCGCAAGCCTTGAAGACCTCGGATTTCCATTACGACCTGCCTGATGCGTTGATCGCGCAATCGCCGCTGCCGGAGCGTTCCGCCAGCCGCCTGTTGCTGGTGCCGCCGGCGCCTGCGGGGTTCGCCGATCTCGGCATCCGCGACCTGCCTTCGTTGCTGCAACCCGGCGACCTGTTGGTATTCAACGACACGCGAGTGATTCCTGCGCGGTTGTTCGGTCACAAGGCGACTGGCGGACGGGTGGAAATCATGATCGAGCGGCTACTGGGTGAAGACCGAGCGCTGGCACAGCTGGGGGTCAGCAAGCCGCCGCAGATCGGATCGAAGATCGCGCTGGAGGCGGGTGGCCAGGCTGAAGTGCTGGAACGCGCAGGCGACGGTTTCTGGACGCTGCACTTCGATGTGGCCGAACCGCTGGAAGACTGGTTACAACATGCCGGTCAATTGCCATTACCGCCTTACATCCGGCGTCAACCCGGCGCGGACGACGCCGAGCGCTACCAGACCGTTTTCGCGCGCGAAGTTGGCGCGGTCGCAGCGCCGACCGCGGGGCTGCATTTCGACGAGGCGTTGCTTGATTCACTGCGCACGCGCGGCCTCGAGTTCGGCCACATTACCCTGCATGTTGGTGCCGGTACGTTCCAGCCAGTTCGGGTGGATGACGTGCAACAGCACCGGATGCACAGCGAATGGCTGAGCGTGGGCGCCAAGTTGGTCGAGCAGGTGCGGCGCACGCGCGTCGACGGCGGACGCGTGATCGCGGTTGGCACCACGGTGGTGCGTGCGCTTGAGAGCGCGATGCAGCACGGCGTGTTGCAAACCTTCGAAGGTGACACCCGAATTTTCATCTACCCCGGCTACCGGATCCGCAGTGTTGACATGTTGCTGACCAACTTTCATCTCCCGGAAAGCACGCTGCTGATGCTGGTATCTGCATTCGCCGGAAAAGCTCGCGTGTTTGCGGCGTACGAACA
>JBDSIA010000190.1:0-1972 GCA_039918175.1 Thermomonas sp. | reverse complement strand
GTCACCTGCTCGGGCGCCACTTGCTTGGACACAACCGTTCCGGCGCGCTGGTCGTCGACCAGGAAGCGCTGGTTGACGATGGCGTATTCGAATTCGTCCCAGTAATGCCGCAGCATGCCCTGCACCGGCCACGCGGCGGCTTCGCCGAAGGCGCAAATCGTATGGCCCTCGATCTGCCCGGCAGCGGCGCGCAGCATTTGCAGGTCGTCCAGCGTCGCCTGCATCTCGACGATGCGGGTCAGCATGCGATACATCCAGCCGGTGCCTTCGCGGCAGGGCGTGCACTGGCCGCAGCTTTCGGCGAAATAGAAGCGCGAGATGCGCTGGCAGGCACGCACCATGCAGGTGGTCTCGTCCATTACGACGACTGCACCCGACCCCAAGCCGGAACCCGCCTTTTGCAGGCAGTCGTAGTCCATGGTCGCGGCGAGCATGGTGTCGGCTGGCAGTACCGGCATCGACGAGCCGCCCGGAATCACGCCCTTGAGCTTGTGCCCGTTGCGCACGCCGCCAGCCATCGCCAACAGGTCGGCGAACGAGGTGCCCAGGCGGACCTCGAAGTTGCCGGGATTGTTGACATGGCCCGACACCGAGAACACTTTCGGCCCGCCGTTATTCGGCTTGCCGAGGTTGGCGAACCACTCTGCTCCATTGCGGACAATCGCCGGCACCGAGGCATAGGTTTCGGTGTTGTTGATCGTGGTTGGCTTGCCGTACAGGCCGAAGTTGGCCGGGAACGGCGGCTTGTAGCGCGGCTGGCCCTTCTTGCCCTCGATCGACTCCATCATCGCGGTCTCTTCGCCGCAGATGTAGGCGCCGGCGCCGAGCAGGTTGTGGATATCGACATCGACGCCGCAGCCGAGGATGTCCTTGCCGAGCCAACCCTGTGCGTACGCCTCGCGGGTGGCTTCTTCCAGATGCTCGAACGGTTCGTGGTGGAACTCGCCGCGCAGGTAGTTGTAGGCGGTGCTGCTGCCGGTCGCGTAGCAGGCAATCGCCATGCCTTCGATCACCGCGTGCGGGTTGTAGCGCAGGATATCGCGATCCTTGGCGGTGCCCGGCTCGGACTCGTCCGAATTGCAGAGGATGTATTTCTGCATCTCGCCCTTGGGCATGAAGCTCCACTTCAGGCCGGTCGGAAAGCCTGCGCCACCACGGCCACGCAGGCCGGAGGCCTTGACCATGTCGATGACGTCGGCCGGCGCGATCTTCTCTTCCAGGATCTTGCGCAGTGCGCTGTAACCACCGGTCTTCAGGTAGTTCTCGTACGACCACGGCTTGTCGAAATGCAGCGTCGTGTAGACGACATTGTGCTCGACCGGTGCGGGACCGACCGGGCCGTAGCCTTCCGAAGCGTGCTGACTTAAATCTCGCAAATGATCCGCCATCTCAGCCCTGTCTCACTTCAGTCCATCGAGCAGTGCGTCGACTGTCGCCGCATCAAGCTTCTCGTGGTAATGCCCGTTGATCACCACCACCGGCGCGCCGCAGCACGCCGCCACGCATTCTTCCTCGCGCTTGAGGTACACGCGCCCGTCGGCGGTGGATTCACCCAGCTTGCACCCCAGTTTCTTTTCGGCATGCGCTACAAGATCTTCGGCGCCGTTGAGCCAGCAGCTGATGTTGGTGCAGAAGGCCACGTTGTTGCGGCCGACTGGTTGGGTCTCGAACATCGAGTAGAAGGTCGCCACTTCATAGGCCCACACCGGCGGCAGGTCGAGGTACTTGGCGACCGCGGCAATGAGCTCATCACTCAACCAGCCCCCATTCTGTTCCTGCGCCGCGAACAGGCCCTGCAGCACCGCAGAGCGCTTCTTGTCCACCGGGAACTTGGTCAGCCAATGTTCGATGTGCGCCCGTGTCGCATCCGATAGAGCCTGCATCGGATCGACGTTGCGGCACGCCTCGAAATTACCAGTCGCTCTCATCGGTCGATCTCACCAAAGACAAGGTCGTAAGTGCCGATCATCGC
>JBDSIA010000189.1:0-9573 GCA_039918175.1 Thermomonas sp. | reverse complement strand
GGTGGAGGTGTATCGGCGGCAGGACGCAGGTAGCGATACCGCCGAGCACCGCATCCGCGCACCGATGCCGGGACGCGTAGTGCTGGTGCAGGCCAAGCCTGGCGATGCCGTCAGTGCGGGGGACGTAGTACTGGTGATCGAGGCAATGAAGATGGAACTGGCATTGAAGGCGCCGCGAGATGGCGTGGTGGAAGAGGTGCGTGTAACCGCCGGCGAATTCGTCGAGGCGGATGCCGTTTTGGCGACGCTGGAGCAGTAGTCATGCCGATGCCTGCACAGGTACGCATCGTCGAAGTCGGCCCACGCGATGGCTTGCAGAACGAAAAAACGGAAATCAGCACTGCCGCAAAGATCGCGTTAATCGACAAGCTCTCGGCCACCGGGTTGCGCAGCATCGAAGCCACCGCGTTCGTCAGCCCGAAGTGGGTGCCGCAAATGGCCGATGCCAGCCAGGTACTGGCCGGGATCACCCGTCGCGATGGCATCAGTTATCCGGTATTGGTCCCGAACGAACAAGGCTATGAGCGCGCCCGTGCGGCCGGCGCCCAGGAAGTCGCGGTATTCACCGCTGCATCGGAAGCGTTCAACCTGAAAAACACCAATGCCGGTATCGACCAATCGCTACGCCGGTTCGAGCCGATCCTGGCGCGTGCCAAGGCCGATGGCGTGCGCGTGCGCGGCTATGTCTCAACCGTACTGGGCTGTCCTTACCAGGGCGCGGTGCCGGTAGCCGACGTAGTGCGGGTCGCACGCAGCCTGCATGACATGGGTTGTTATGAAATCTCGCTTGGTGACACGATTGGCGTGGGCACGCCAGCCAAGGCGCGCACGATGTTGAAGGCAGTTGCCACGGAAGTGCCGATGGCGGCGCTCGCCATCCATTTCCACGACACCTACGGCCAGGCGCTGGCCAACGTGCTGGCCTGCCTGGAAGAAGGCGTGGCGGTGATCGACAGCGCGGTGTCTGGCGCCGGCGGCTGCCCCTATGCGAAAGGGGCCAGCGGCAATGTCGCCAGCGAGGATGTGGTCTACATGCTGCATGGGCTCGGCATCCAGACCGGAATCGATCTCGACGCGCTGGCCGGAGTTGGCCGCTGGCTCGCCGGTTTGCTGGGACGCGACACTGGCAGCAAGGTCGGCAAGGCAATGGCGGCAGGATGACCGCGTTGCAGGAAGAAATGGCGACTGATTCGATCGCAACATCGGCAGGCCCCGCACTGATGCTGGCGCTGGAGCAGGCAGCTGCTGATCCGACGTTGTCGCACGGGATCCGCGCGCTGATGCAGGCGTCCGCGCGCCAGTTGCGCGCAGCTGGCGACGCCATCGATGCCGAACGCACGCGCTATCGCGCATTGTTCGACGCAGTCCCTGACCCGGTCAGTGTGCTGGCGCTCGATGGCACCGTGCTTGACCTCAACCGGGCTGGCATCGCCGCGTACCAGCGCCCGCGAGAAGACATCATCGGCAAGCCAATCGACATGCTCAACCCGGAGTTGCCAAAAGGCCACATGGGGCCTGTGCTGGACGCGCTGGATCGAGGCGAAACCTACGTCATCGAAACCACCAACATGCGCGCCGATGGCAGCCGCTTCCCGGTCGAGGTGCACTCCGCTGCATTCTGCGAAGGAGGCCAGACGCGGATCGTCGCGGTGGCCCGCGACCTCACCGCCCGCCATGAGGCGGAGTCACGCTATACCAGCTTGATCGAAGGCATCGATGCGGGCGTCACTCTGCACGACGCGGAGGGCCATTTGCACTACATGAATGCCGCCGGCATGCGCATCACCGGGGTCAGCGTAGATGAGAGTGATGTCTTACGAGTGCCCGACTGGCAGGACTGGATGGTGGTGGACGAGGACGGGCGTCCGCTGCCGTTCGCGAAACATCCTGCAGCGCGTGCGTTTGCCACCGGGCGCGCCCTCAGCAGCCAGGTGATCGGGTTGTTCCGGCGCAGCAGCCAGCGGCTGGTCTGGCTGTCGGTGACCGCAGTGCCACAGTTCGCTCCCGGCGCAGACAAGCCGCACATGGTGCTGACGCTCAGCAGTGACATCACCAACCTGAAACGCGACAACGCGCTGTTCGGGCGGGTGCAGGAACTGGCGCAGATTGGTGGATGGCAGTGGGACCGGATGACGGATGCGCTGTACCTAACCGACGAAGCGATCCGTATCGTGGGCGCCAGCAAAGCGCCCAGTACCATGACCGCTTTTCTTGCCTGCCTGCGTGAAAGTGATGCTCACCGCATGCATGACGTGGTGTCCGAGATCGACGAGGGAACCGGCTTCGAGTTGGAACTTCAGGGTTACCAGCGCGACGGCACCCCATTCTGGATCAGCATGATTGGTGAGTCGCAGTCCGACGGTCCCGGCGCAGACCAACTCACGGGCACCGTACAAGACATCACTGATCGCAAACAGGCCGAGGACAGCCTGCGTGTACAGTCGCAGACCGATGCGTTGACCGGACTGATGAACCGCGATGCGATCCTGGCGAAGCTGGACTCACGCCTGTCTGATTGCAGCAGCAATCAACTAGCCCTGCTTTACATCGACCTAGACCGTTTCAAGATGGTCAACGACGTGCTCGGCCATGGGGCCGGTGACGTTGTTCTGGTGGCGGCGGCACAGCGCATGCGCGACGCCATTGGCACCGAAGGCTTGATCGCCCGCTTCGGCGGCGACGAATTCGTCGTGCTCTGCAATATCAACGACAACGCGGCCCGCCCGGAACAATTGGCGCGCCGCATCCAGCAAGCCTTCGCCGAGCCGTTCCTGCTGCAGGGCGAGGAATTCAACGTCACCACCAGCATTGGCATTGCCTTGGCACCCACCGATGGCGAGACCTCGCAGCAGCTCACCCAGAACGCAGACGTGGCGATGTACGACAGCAAACGCCGCCATCGCAATGGATGGCAATCGTTTTCGCCGGAACTGGCAGTGCGCCAGCATGAGCGGCTGCAAACTGAAACCCAGTTGCGCCGCGCGCTCGACAATGGCGAGTTCCATCTTGTCTACCAGCCGCAGGTGGACCTGCGCACCGGGCGCATCATCTATGCCGAAGCACTTGTGCGCTGGCGCAATCCGCAACTTGGTGAAATGCGCCCGGATCATTTCATTGAACTGGCCGAAGGGACGGGCGACATCATCCGCATAGGCGACTGGGTCCTGCGCGAAGCATGTCTCCAGATGCGGCGCTGGCGCGAACAAGGCCTGCCAATCGAGCGCGTGGCGGTGAATGTGTCCTACCGGCAATTCACCGGCGAAAATCTGGCCGAGAGCGTGCGTCAGGCGTTGCAGGAAGCCGACCTGCCCGGATCGGCGCTCGAACTTGAACTGACAGAACGCGTGCTGGTCGACGACACGCCCCACACAGTTGCGGTGTTCAAACAACTGCGAGCGCTCGGCGTGCAGTTGTCGATCGATGACTTCGGTGAGGGCTACAGCGCGCTTAACTACCTGCGCCGGTTGCCGATCCACGCACTCAAGCTCAGCCATTCCTTCATCAAGGGCGTGCCGGGCACGCCATCGGATAACGCGATTTGCCAAGCCGTCGCCGGCATCGCGCAAAGCTTGGGCCTCGAACTGGTGGCCGAGGGCGTGGAGAACGAATCACAGCGGGATTTCCTGTTGCGGCTCGGCGTGACTACCGGTCAAGGCTTTTTGTTTGCCCCCGGCTTGTTGCCAGGCGAATTCGCCAAGCGCGTTGCCGCTCAACTGGAACCTGCATGATGCCAACACGCAGCTATCAACTTCGTCCGATCCGCAGCGAGGATGACCGCGCCATGGCCGACGTCATCCGTACCGTGATGCCGGAATTCGGTGCGATCGGCAGTGGCTTCGCGATCGCCGATCCGGAAGTGGACTGGATGAGCCGTGCCTATGCCGAGCCACGCCACGCATATTTCGTGATCGAAGCCGAAGGTCGCGTGCTCGGCGGCGCCGGCATGGCACCGCTGATCGGCGGTGACGCCGACACCTGCGAGTTGCGCAAGATGTATTTCCTGCCCGAAGCACGCGGCTTCGGCGCCGGCGCCGCAATGATGCAGCGTTGCCTCGACGCCGCTCGCGCCGCCGGCTTCAAGCGCTGCTACCTGGAAACCCTGGCCGGCATGGACGCGGCCATGCGCCTGTACGAACGCTGCGACTTCCAGCGCATCGCCGCGCCCATGGGCGCGACCGGCCATGACGGCTGCAATGCGTTTTATTTGCTGGACTTCAAGTAATCCGGATACAGCGGCGAGACCGTCGGGTGTTTGCGCAGGGGCATTTTGAGCCCCGTAGCGAACTCCCGGCGGTAGGCGCCGCGGCAACGCGCGAGCTGTGCAGCACTCTGCCGTTGGTACGGCCAGCTTCCGCTAAAATACTGGATTCCCGTTTACCTACGCAGGTCTTGCCCATGCAACTCGCCAACGTCCGCGCCGTGATTACCGGCGGCGTCTCCGGTCTCGGCCTCGCTGTCGCCGAACACCTGGTCGGCCACGGCGGCAAGGTCGCCCTGTTCGACGTCAACGACGACAAGGGCGCCGCTGCCGTGGCCACACTAGGCGACGCCAACGCGCGCTACTTCAAGACCGACGTCACCGACGAAGCCGGCGTCTCGGCCAATGTCGATGCCGCACGCAATTTCCTGGGGGGCCTCAATGCCGCTATCAACTGCGCCGGCATCCTTGGCTCCGGGCGCATGCTGGGCCGCGAGGCGCCGATGCCGCTGGCCAACTTCCAGTCCACCGTGATGGTCAACCTGGTCGGCAGCTTCAACGTCGCCAAGGCCGCGGCCAACCTGATGCAGCACAACGAAGCTGGTACCGACGGCGAGCGCGGTGTCATCGTCAACACGGCATCGGTCGCTGCTTATGAAGGCCAGATTGGACAGGCCGCGTATGCCGCATCCAAGGGCGGCGTGGTCGGCATGACCCTGCCGATGGCGCGAGAACTGGCCCGCTTCGGCATCCGCGTGATGACCATTGCCCCCGGCGTGTTCTGGACGCCGATGGTGGATGGCATGCCCGATTCGGTGCAGGCGTCGCTGGCGGCGTCGATCCCGTTCCCGTCGCGGCTGGGCCAACCGCCGGAGTTTGCCGACCTGGTCGCGTATATCCTCGGCAACACCTATCTCAACGGCGAAACCATCCGCCTGGATGGTGCTACCCGCTTGGCACCCAAGTGACCGACTACGGTTCCCGCACCGAGCGTTGGACTGCCAAGCGCTGGCCCGCGATCCGTGCCAGGGGCATGGCGCGTTTCGTGCTGGTGCGTGGCCTGTTGCGATGGGGCGGACTGATGTTCGCCTTATCCATTGCGATGACTTGGGTGAGATTCGGGCCGAGCCACCCGCGCTTCGGTCTGCTGCTGGTCGTCGCTGCCGGCTTGTCTGCAGTCGGCGGCCTGGTTTGGGGTCTGCTCACATGGACCATCAACGAACGCATCTTCCGCAACCTCAACCCCGCCACCAACCCTGACCGGCCATCCACATGAAAGCTTACGACATCAAGAAAGGCAATGTGGTCGAACACAATGGCACTGTCTATCAGGTTCGCGATATCGAACGCAGCTCGCCGCAGGGCCGGGGTGGCAATGTCAAGTTCCGCTTCACCATGTACAGCGTGCCCGGCGGCGTGAAATACGACCTCAGTCTGGGTGGCGACGACGATCTGAAGGACGTCGAGCTGTCGCGGCGGCAGGCCACGTATTCCTACCGCGATGGCGACGCCTTCGTCTTCCTCGACGACGAGGACTACTCGCCCTACACACTCGATGCCGATGTGATCGGCGATGCCGCCGGATACATCGTCGACAACCTCACCGGTTGCTACGTGCAGATCATCGATGACCTGCCGGTCGGGTTGCAGCTGCCATCCAGCGTGGTGATGGTCGTCATCGATACGCCTCCCGAACTCAAGGGCGGCACCGCGACCAAGCGGCCGAAGCCGGCCACGCTGTCCACCGGCATCGAAATCCAGGTGCCGGAATACATCAGCAACGGCGAAAAAGTCTGGGTCAGCACCACGACCGGCGAGTTTGGCGGACGTGCGGAGTGAGCGCTTTCGTGGTGAGCTTATTGATTCCGTTCGTGGTGGGCTTGTCGAACCTTGAGCGGATCAGCACCGACGACTTGTTCAGAGATTCTCTGATCGCTCCAGCCACTTCGCCGCCATGCGCCGTACCGATGCATCGGCCCCGGCACTGTCCGCGAGTTCGGCAATAGTGCGCCACGCCAGGTCATGCGATTCATCGCTGACGATGTACGCCTCGTTCGCACCGGCAAGGACGACATAGCGCACATCGTAATGCCAGTGCTCGGGGACGCCCTTGTGCTCGGGGATGCGGTGGCGATCCAAGTCGAAAACCCCATCCTCGATGTGCAAGCCATCCAGCCCCGATTCTTCTTCGGCTTCCTTGAGCGCGGCAATCTGCAAGTCACGCTCGCCATCGGCGTGACCACCGAGTTGCAGCCACAAGCCCAACTTGCGGTGGTGGGTCAACAAGACGCGACCGCCATCGGCACTGACCAACCACACTGAAGCGGTGAAATGTCCGGCCAGCCGCTCGCGCCGGAAAGGATTATCGGTGTCGACCAAAAGATGCTCGAACAGCGCCACCGTGTCCCGCTCGGGCGGCCAGCGTCGCGCATAGACGGCCAAATCATCGGCGAAGGTATGGTCGGTGGCTGGCATGTTGCATTGCATCATCATCGGAAGCGTTGATTATCGCCGCTCAATGGCCGTTTGGCGCTTGTGCCTTGGGACGGCGGCAGTTAAGGTCGCGGGATTCTGATGCCACCTGGTACAAGGGGAAACCGATGCTGTTCCAACGCACGAAACCGCTGGACCTGATCCTTGAGACGGCGAGCAAACGCTCGCTGACCCGCCAGCTTGGCGCCTTCGACCTGACCATGCTCGGGATCGGCGCGGTGATCGGCACCGGCATCTTCGTGCTGACCTCGGTCGCGGCGAACAAGGCCGGCCCGGGCATGATGTATTCCTTCGTCATTGCAGGGTTCGTCTGCGCGCTGACCGCGCTGATCTACTCCGAAATCGCTGCAATGGTGCCTGTCTCCGGCTCCGCCTATACCTACTCTTACGCGGTGCTGGGCGAACTGATTGCATGGATGGTGGGCTGGGCGCTGATTCTGGAATACGCGGTGGCAGCCGGCGCGGTTGCGGTCGGATGGTCTGGGTACGCTAACGGATTTCTCAGGGAGATCGGCGCGGGACTCCCTGTGGCGCTTACCGCAGGGCCAGGCGACACCATCACCCTGCCCGATGGCACCACAGCAGCGGGCAGCTTCAACTTGATCGCGTTCCTGCTCTCACTGCTGGTCACTTGGCTGCTGTACCTGGGAACCTCAAAGTCGGCCAAGGTCACCGCGATGCTGGTGGTGGTGAAGATCATCGCGCTGACCGCTTTTGTGGTCCTCGCATTCCCCGCTGTCGACTCCGCCAATTTCGAGCCAATGCTGCCGAACGGGTGGGGCACTCCTCTATCAGGCGTCGGCGTGCTGGGTGCGGCGGCATCGATCTTCTTCGCCTACGTCGGTTTCGACGCGGTTTCCACGGCGGCGGAAGAGACCAAGGACCCGAACCGCAACATACCTATCGGCCTGATCGGTTCGCTGGCGGTCTGCACGATCTTTTATCTGCTGGTGGCTTATGTCGCCGTGGGCGCGGTGGGTGCCCAACCGGGTGGGGCGCTGTCACAGTCCAAGGAACCACTGGCCTTCGTGCTGCGCGAAATCGGCTGGCCCAAGGTCGGCAGTGCGGTGGCGATCGCTGCCATCGTCGCCCTGCCCTCGGTGGTGTTGATGATGATCTTCGGCCAGACCCGCATTCTGTTCACCATGGCGCGCGACGGCCTGCTGCCGGACGTGCTGGCGAAGGTACATCCGAAGTACCAGACACCGCACGTCGTGACCTGGGTGACCGGCATTGTGGTGTCGTTGTTTGCGGCGATGTTCCCGGTGGGCATGCTGGCGGACATCTCCAATTCGGGCACCTTGTTCGCATTCTTCATGGTCGCTGCCGGCGTAATGATGTTGCGCAAGAGCGATCCGAGCCGCATCCGCCCGTTCCGCGTGCCGCTGATCTGGGCCGTCGGCCCGATGGCGATGGCTGGTTGCGTATTGCTGTTCTTCAGCCTGGGTTGGAACCCGACCATCAAATACTTCTGCATTTGGGCAGTGATCGGTCTGATCGTGTATTTCCTGTATGCGCGCCGCCGCAGCCACTTGGCACCGGGCAACGAACACCTGCTGCATGCTGGCCACGATGACTCCGTCAAGCTGGCACCGGATCCGCTGGTGCAGGAAGGGCCGAACGCGGGCCCGTAAGCCATACCGTGACGACGAAAAACCCGGCTTTGGCCGGGTTTTTTGTTGCCAGGGCAATGCAGAAGGCAGACACCCGATTCGCTACACTTGCCCCCATGAAAGATGCCTACGACGTGCAACACTTGCGCCATCTGGCTGGCGAGATCATCACCAATGTCCGCGAGCTGTCGCGCGCGGGGTGGACGCCTGCGACCAGCAGCAATTTCTCGCTGCGGCTGGATGAACGCCATGCGGCGATCACCGTGTCGGGCCGCGACAAGGGCAAGCTCACCGAAGCCGACATCATGGTCGTGGATTTCCATGGCAACCCGGTCGGCAGCGAGCACCGCCCCTCGGCGGAAACGCTGCTGCATACCCAGCTCTACCATCGCTTCCCGGAAATCGGTTGCGTGTTGCATACGCACTCACAGGTACAGACGATTGCCTCGCGCCTGTATGCCACTGATGGCCACATTCGTGTGGAAGGCTACGAACTGCTAAAGGCTTTTGCGGGCAATACCACCCACGAAGCGGCGATCGACGTGCCGGTGTTCGCCAACACCCAGGACATGGTGCAACTGGCTGCGCAGGTCGATGAAGCGCTCGACCGGCAATGCATGTGGGGCTATCTGATCGACGGCCACGGGCTGTATGCGTGGGGCTGCGACATGGCCGAGACGCGCCGCCACCTGGAAGCCTTCGAATTTCTGTTGTCGTGCGAACTGGAATTGCGGAGGCTACGGCAGTGAGCCGGCTCAGGATTTTTGCGGAGGATGCAGCGGACGTTCCTGCACTGGTGGCCTCTGACGCCCGCGAAATCGCGGCCGAACTGGCGGTGATTGGCGTCGGCTTCGAACAATGGGCTGCCTTACAGCCGGTGCAACCCGGCGATGCGCCAGACACGATCATGGCTGCCTACCGCGACGACATCGACCGCCTGGTCGATGCCAGGGGCTTTCGCAGCATCGACGTGGTCAGCATCGCGCCGGACAACGAAAATCGTGAAGTGATGCGCGCCAAATTCCTGGAAGAACACTTCCACAAGGAAGACGAGGTGCGCTTCTTCGTCGCCGGCTCAGGCCTGTTCACCCTGCACGTGGCCGACAAGGTCTACGAGGTCCTATGCGAGGCTGGCGACCTGATTTCGGTGCCGGACAGCATGACCCACTGGTTCGACATGGGCCCGGAGCCGAGCTTCGTGGCGATCCGGTTCTTCACCGAACCCGACGGTTGGGTCGGCCATTTCACCGGCACCGACATCGCCACGCG
>JBDSIA010000188.1:0-1910 GCA_039918175.1 Thermomonas sp. | reverse complement strand
GAAGGTCTCGAACCAGCGAATCCGGGCTTCCTCGAGATAGGTCAGGAAATTGGAATTGTTGACGTGGCCGAACGCGTCCAGGTCGCGCCAGCGCGGTTCAAGCGCATGCTGGAACAGCACGGTCGGTTCCTCTGACACATCTTTCATGGCTCGACCTGCAGGCGCGGGACCTTGGGAGTCTTGGATGTCTTTGAGGTCTTTGAAGGCGTTGAAGTCTTGCCGGACTTGGTGACGGCCTTGCCTGTTTTAGCACCGGGTTTGGTGGTCCCAAGCACGCGTGCCAGGAACTGTCCGGTATGTGAGCGCGGTTGTTTCGTGAGGTCTTCCGGCGTGCCTTGGGCGACGATCTCGCCGCCGCGATAGCCACCTTCCGGACCCAAGTCGATCACCCAGTCCGCGGTCTTGATCACATCGAGATTATGTTCGATCACGACAATCGTGTTGCCGTCGTCGCGCAGCTTGTGCAGCACCGCCAGCAAGTGCTCGATGTCGTGGAAATGCAGGCCGGTGGTCGGTTCGTCGAGGATGTACAGGGTGCGCCCGGTATCGCGCCGGCTAAGTTCCTTCGACAGCTTCACGCGCTGCGCTTCGCCGCCTGACAAGGTGGTCGCCGACTGGCCCAGCTTGATGTAGCTGAGGCCGACATCCATCAGCGTTTCGAGCTTGCGGGCGATGCTCGGCACCGGCTGGAACAGGTCCAGCGCGTCCTCCACGGTCATGTCCAGCACGTTGTGGATGTTGTGGCCCTTGTAGAGGATCTCCAGCGTCTCGCGGTTGTAACGTTTGCCATGGCAGACATCGCAGGGCACGTACATGTCGGGCAGGAAATGCATCTCGACCTTGATCAGGCCATCGCCTTGGCACGCCTCACAGCGGCCGCCGCGTACGTTGAAACTGAAACGTCCCGGTGCGTAACCACGTGCACGTGATTCCGGCACTTGAGCAAACAACTCGCGCAGCGGCGTGAACAGGCCTGTGTAGGTCGCGGGATTGGACCGCGGCGTGCGCCCGATCGGCGACTGGTTGATATCGACCACCTTGTCGAACAGATCCAGCCCGTGCACCTCGCGAAACGGTGCTGGTGTGTGCGAGGCGCCATTGATCTCGTTGGCGGCCAGCGCATACAGGGTGTCGTTGATCAGGGTCGACTTGCCGGAGCCGGAGACTCCGGTAATCGCGGTGAACAGGCCCGATGGAATCTCGAGGTCGACATCCTTCAAATTGTTGCCATGCGCGCCCTTGAGGGTGAGCAGCATTTTCGGATTGGCCGGATGCCGATGTGCAGGTACCTCGATCTGTTTGCGGCCGGACAGGTAGTCACCGGTCAGCGAACGCGGCGCCTTCAACACGTTCTCGAAGCTGCCCTGGGCCACCACTTCGCCGCCGTGCACGCCGGCGCCCGGGCCGATGTCGACAATGTGGTCGGCGAGCCGGATCGCGTCCTCGTCATGTTCGACCACGATCACCGTATTGCCCAGATCGCGCAGGCGGGTCAGGGTGCCCAGCAAGCGTTCGTTGTCGCGCTGGTGCAGGCCGATCGATGGCTCGTCAAGCACGTAGAGCACGCCGACCAGCCCCGCGCCGATCTGCGAGGCGAGGCGGATGCGTTGCGCCTCGCCACCGGACAGCGTGCCGGCGCGGCGTTCCAGGGTCAGGTAATCAAGGCCGACATCCACCAGGAAGCTCAGTCTCTCGCGGATTTCCTTGACGATCTTGCTGGCGATCTCGCCGCGCCAGCCGGGCAGCGACATCGAGCCGAAAAAGGACAGCGCGGCATCGATCGGCATCGTGGAGATGTCGGGCAAGGGCTTGTCGGCGACGAACACGTTGCGCGATGCGCGGTTCAAGCGTGCACCGCCGCATTCCACGCAGGGACGCTCGCTGACATATTTCGACAGTTCCTCGCGCAC
>JBDSIA010000187.1:0-5979 GCA_039918175.1 Thermomonas sp. | reverse complement strand
TCGTATTCCAGCGTGCCTAATGCCTGCGGCGCTTGGTCAGAACATCCGGCCACGACCATCAGCAAACACACCGGCAAGGCAACGCGTATGCGCATGCTCTTCACTCCTGCTATCCAACGCCAATGCCGCGGTCGAGCAACGCGACGGTGTGGTTGCCCAAGGCCATGGCGTCGACCGCATGCGCATCAAACAATTCACGCCAGATGGGCGCAGCCGCATAGGGGAACAGGGTCAAGCCGACCAGCGACACCACCATCAGCCGCGGATCCAGATCCGGGTTGAGCCGCCCGGCCTGCTGTGCCTGCGCAAACCGCGTGGCCAGCATCACCGGCAACTGAGGCCCGACCTGGGACATCATCACGTCGCGCAAGGCGCCGCCCTCGCTCAGGACTTCGCGCATCCACAATGCTGGCAACCACGGATGTGTCGCCACCACTTCGCCGATGCCCCGCACAAATGCCGCGACCAGTGCCGCCGGATCGTCGTCAGCCAGATCCAGGCGTCCACGCAGCATTGCCATTGCCGGCAGCACGCGCTCGGCGACGACCGCCTGCTGGAGTTGCTGCTTGTCGCCAAAGTAATAGTGGAGCAACGCCGGGGTGACGCCGGCCTCGCCTGAAATGGCACGAAGTGACGTGCCATGGATCCCCTTCCGCACAAAACAGGCGATCGCGGCATCCAGTAACTGCGGGCGCACGTCCATGCCGGCACCCGCCGCACGCGTAGGCCTTCCGGGCATTCGTGGGGATGCTGCACGCTTGCTGCGAACCCGGGGCTTGACGGTGGGTAGTGTCGTCATTCTTAGATTTAATTATATATTTAATTAAATTGCAAGTCGGCCAAAGAATGCGTGCGTGATGGCCAGTGCATAGCGCCGGGCGCTACCCTTTGCCGATGCAAACCCAACGCGATTTTACTCTGGAACCCGATGACATCGAACGCCTCGCCAACATGGCCGGTCCGTTCGATGCGCACTTGCGCATGATCGAACTACGAATGGGCGTGGAGATTGCCAACCGCGGCAACGTGTTCCGCGTGAGTGGTCGCGATGCAGAAGCAGTGACGCGCGCTGAACGCGTACTGCATGCGCTATACGACGATGCCGGCAATGAGACCCTCGACGAGCATGCGATCCACCTACGTTTGGGCGCACAGGCCGACGATGCCGCGTCGTCATCGACAAGCGACTACGTGCCGCAGGAGATTGCGGTGCGGGTCAAGCGCGGCACCGTACGCGGGCGTGGCGACAACCAGCAGAAATACCTACAAGCGATCGCCACCCATGACATCAATTTCGGTGTCGGCCCCGCCGGCACCGGCAAGACCTTCCTCGCGGTGGCGATGGCGGTGGATGCACTCAACCAGGCGCGAGTGCAGCGGCTGATCCTGGTGCGCCCAGCCGTCGAAGCAGGCGAGAAACTCGGCTTCCTGCCCGGTGACCTCAGCCAGAAGGTCGACCCATACCTGCGTCCGCTGTACGACGCGCTGTACGAAATGCTCGGGGTGGACAAGGTCGCGCGGCTGTTGGAAAAAAACGTCATCGAGATCGCCCCACTGGCCTATATGCGCGGGCGTACGCTCAACGATGCATTCGTGATCCTGGACGAGGCGCAGAACACCAGCATCGAACAAATGAAAATGTTCCTGACCCGGCTCGGCTTCGGCAGTACCGCCGTGGTCACCGGCGACATGACCCAGGTCGACCTTCCCAAGCACCAGAAATCTGGGCTAAGGGACGCGGTCGAAGTGCTGCGCGGGGTGGACGGTGTGCACTTCACCTTCTTCGAATCGCGTGACGTAGTCCGGCATCCACTAGTGGCGCGGATCGTCAACGCCTATGAAGCGCGCGACGCCCGTGATGCGACGGATAAGCCTTCGACTTCGGCGTAAACTGCGGCGATGACCAAAGGTCCTATCTGCCTCGATGTGGGCGTCAGCTATGCCGTGGCCCGCGCTGGACTGCCGGCAGCGGTGAGCTTCCGCAAATGGGTCGCCGCCGCGCTTGAAGGCCGGATTCGTGAAGCCGATCTGGCGCTGCGGCTGGTTGGCAGCAAGGAAGGCCGCGCGCTGAATCGCCATTACCGCGGCAAGGATCATGCGACCAACGTGCTCAGCTTCCCAGCCGAGATCGCCGAGGGGGTGAAGCTGCCCAAAGGGGTAAAGATGCCGCTGCTCGGCGACGTGGTGCTCTGCGCGCCGGTCATCGCCCGCGAAGCAAAGGAACAACACAAGCCGCTGGCTGCGCACTACGCACACCTCACCGTGCATGGCGCGCTGCACTTGCTGGGCTGGGACCACGAGAACAGCCGCGAAGCCGAGTGCATGGAGCAGCTGGAACGCGAGATCCTGGCCGGCCTGGGCCTGCCCGATCCGTACCTGGAACGATAAGGCCAGTTGCCTCGCCGGTTCACCGCGCCGACACCCGGATTCGCTAGACTCACCCGACAGACCTACACGGCACCCCTGCACCATGTCCGAGGACGACAGTAGAAGCGATCTTCCCGACTCCGCAGTGAGTGCGGCGGAAAAACCACGCCGCTCATGGCTGGACCGGATCAGCGCCGCCCTGTCCGGCGAGCCCACCACCCAGGAAGACCTGATCGAGCTGCTGCGTGACGTGCAAGCCGATGGCGTGATCGGCGCCGACACGCTGCGCATGATGGAAGGCGCGATCGCGGTGTCCGAAATGACCGTCAACGATGTGATGGTGCCACGCGCGCAGATGGTCGCGTTGTCGGTAACTTCGTCCTTTGCCGAGATAATGGCCCAGGTGATCGAGTCGGGGCATTCGCGCTTCCCGGTGCACGGTGAGGACAAGGACGAAATCCTTGGCGTGCTGCTGGCCAAGGACCTGCTGCGGCATGCAATGACCAACGAGGACAACGGTGGGATCCGCGAGTTGCTGCGGCCGGCGGTGCTGATCCCCGAATCGAAGAAGCTCAACGTCCTGCTGCGCGAGTTCCGTCAGTCGCGCAATCACATGGCGATCGTCATTGACGAGTACGGCGGGGTGGCCGGCCTGCTCACCATTGAAGACGTGCTGGAAGAAATAGTCGGCGAGATTGATGACGAGCATGACGATGCCGAGGACGGCTCGCGGTTGATCGCCGCGCAAGCCGATGGCCAGTTCGTGGTCGATGCGCTGACTCCGATTTCCGACTTCAACGAGCGCTTTGGCGCCGACTTCGACGACGACGAATACGACACCATCGGCGGGCTGATCACCGATGCCATCGGGCATCTTCCAGAGGCTGGCGAAGAGCTGACCTTGGGTCGGTTCGTATTCCGGGTCGGCCGGGCCGATGCGCGGCGTTTGCATGCGCTGCACGTGGGCGTGCATGCGGAGCAATGATCCGTTGCGGATCATTTTCGCCCTGTTGCTGACCTGCCTGGCCGGTTTCGCGCATGCGCAATCGCCGCTGGCAAGCCTGCCGGAGGCACCTCGCATCGGCGTGGTCACGATGGGCCCAGGCGAGATCTTCTGGGAACGCTTCGGGCACGATGCGATCGTGGTCGACGACACCGCACTCGGCGAACCGATTTCCTACAACTTCGGTTTCTTCGACATGGCCGAGCCCGGGTTCATCACACGTTTCGCGCAGGGCCGGATGGAATACATGCTGGTGGCACTGCCACTGGCGCAGGACATGCAGTATTACCGCGAGGTGGGTCGCGGCGCGCGCATCCAGTGGCTGGCGCTTGACGCCGCGCAGGCGCGGCAACTGGCTGCCGACCTGGCCGAGAACGCGAAACCCGAAAACGCGCGGTATCGCTACGACTACTACACCGACAACTGCGCCACCCGCGTCCGCGATGCCCTCAACCGAGCGCTTGGCGGCCAGCTGCAACGGCAACTGGACGGACGTTCCAGCGGCGACACCTATCGCAGCGAATCAGTGCGACTGGCCTCGCCGGCACCCTGGATGTGGCTGGGATTCGACATCAGCCTGGGGCCGTACGGCGATCGCCCGTTGAGCCTGTGGGAGCAGGCATTCCTGCCCCGCCGACTGGCCGATGACTTGCGCGAAGCGACGACCCATGATGGCCGCCCCTTGGTTGCCTCCGAACAGCAACTGTTGCCCCAGCGCCAAGCCGCTGAACCCGAGGCCATGTCGCGCAGAGTCATGCCGTGGCTGTTGCTGGGTCTGGCGCTCGCCATCGCTATTGTCGCGTTGGCACGCCATGCGCCACGACCGTTGGCAGCCTTCGCTTCGCTGTTCTGGTTGCTGTGCGGGTGCGTGGGTTTGGTGCTGATACTGAGCTGGGCATTCACCGACCATCGCGCGCTCTGGGCCAACCGCAACCTGTTGCTGTTCAACCCGCTGTGCCTGCTGCTGTTGCCCGGTGCATACGCGCTGGTGCGCGGTAGCGCGCCGGGGAGGCATTTCGCCCAGTTGCTGAGGATCGTCGCCGTGCTGGCCGCACTGGCTTGCGTGCCGTTGTGGTTGCAGGCACTGCCGCAGCGCAATGGGGCATGGATCGCCTTGTTGCTGCCGATCCACGCCGCTTTTGCATGGGCCTGGGCGAGTCGGCGCGTCACGACCGGCTGATACAAGACCGCTGGATGCATCACCGCTTGATGGCGATGCGCTGGGGATGCACGATGGCGCGATGAACGAGCCAATCCCAGCGGTCCCCGCCTGTGTCGTCAATTGCGCCGCCTACGACATCACCGGCAGGCGCCGCGACATCAGCCTGGATGCAATTAGCGATGTACTGGGCGTAGATGACGGCAGTTTTGTCTGGGTTGGCCTGTACGAGCCGGAAGAAGCCCTGCTCGACAAGTTGCAGGAGGAATTCGGGCTGCATGACCTCGTCATCGAGGATGCCCACCATGCGCATCAGCGGCCCAAGATCGAAGCCTTTGGCAGCACGTTCTTCATCGCCGTGCATACCGCGCAGCACGTGGACGAGCATGTGCGCTTCGGCGAAACCCATGTTTTCGTCGGCCCACGCTTCCTTGTCACCGTGCGCCATGGCGCCTCGCTCAGCTACGCGCCGGTGCGCCAGCGGCTGGAACGCGATCCGGAGATGCTGGCGAACGGCCCCAGCGTCGGCCTGCACGCAGTGCTGGATTACATCGTCGACAATTACCAGCCAATCGTCACCGATTTCGAGGAAGAGCTCGAGGCACTGGAACAGGATGTGTTCGCCGAAACCTACAGCCGCGACACGATCGCGCGGTTGTACCAGCTACGCAAGGAACTCACGCAAATGCGGATGGCGGTGACGCCGATGCAAGACATCCTGTCGCAGCTGATCCGCTCGACGACACTCGGCATCCCAGAGGTGGTGAAGCCCTACTTTCGCGACGTGCTCGACCATGTCGGGCGGGTTGGCGACCTCATCGATACCCAGCGCGAAATGGTCGCCGCTGCCATGAGCGTCTACCTGTCGCTGGTCACGGTGGCCCAGGGTGAGGTTGTCAAGAAACTGGCCGGATGGGCCGCCCTGCTGGCCGCGCCGACCCTGATCACCAGCTGGTACGGCATGAACTTCAAGTTCATGCCAGAGCTGCAAGGCCGCTACAGCTACGCGATTCTTATTGGATTGGTGGCGCTGACCTCGGTGCTGCTATACCGATACTTGCGCAAGGCGGGCTGGCTCTAGTTCGCACCGGCTCTGGTTCACTCCGGCGCTGGATCGAACTGGGTCAGGTCAGGTAGCCATCGCGCGGAGCACGACTCCGGTCACGTACGCCGCATACGTGCCAAGCGCATACCCCATCACCGACAACAACACGCCAACCGGAGCCAATGCCGGATGAAATGCAGTGGCGACCACTGGTGCCGATGCGGCGCCACCGATGTTGGCCTGCGAGCCAACCGCCATGAAGAACAGCGGCGCGCGGATCAGCTTGGCCACCAGCAACATCAGCCCGGCATGCACGCTGATCCAGATCAGCCCGAGCAGCAGCAGCAGCGGCTTGTCCGCCAGCTGCCCCAAGTCCATCTGCATGCCAATCGTCGCGATCAGCAC
>JBDSIA010000186.1:0-1826 GCA_039918175.1 Thermomonas sp. | reverse complement strand
CGCGAACTGATCAATTACATCGGCGACAAGGACACCACCACCAAGCGCATGCTGATGGAGATCCTGGCCCAGGAAGAAGAGCACGCCGACGACATGGCCGACATGCTCAAGGGCTGGATCGGGAAGTGATCCACGCGGACTGAAAGTACTAAGGCGGCCTTAGTGCCCCCTTACTTTTTGTATCCCGAATGGATGCCCCGTGGGTGTCGCTACGGCGCCGGTCCCAGCAGACGGAAGCGGACCGAATGCCAAGCGCCGTTATCCGCCAGCGCAGTCAATTCGTGGGTGCCCGGCGCATCGAATGCATGTGCCAGCGAAGCCCTGCCCTCGGTCTGGCCGATCCAGCGTCCGTCCAACAGCCACTGCACCTGCGAACCCGTCCCCAGCGCGCGCAGTGACAATCGAACACCACCAATACTGCCCGGTGGGCGCACCAGCGTCGCGCCATCGTTGACACCATCGATCCGTAGCGATTCGCCAGCCTCGCGGCCATCATCGCTGCAGTCTGCGGCCAGCGGCGGAAGCTGAGAGGCCTGGCGGATGGCCGCAGGCAGCCAAGGCGACGCCAATGCTGGCCAACGCGCGACTTCTGCCGATTTCGACGCGTGCGGCAACGTGCATTCCGCAGACAGCCGCTGGCCCGTGCGTGCATCCACGGCGAAGCGTTCGATCCCGGCATTCCAGAGCCGTGCATCGCGCTCGGCGAACGTGGGCGGCACTGCGCCATCCAACGTCCACGCCTGCATGCGCTTCTGGCACAGTAGCCTAGGCTGCGCGGCCGCAGCGATACCCAATGGCCAACACACTTCGGTTTCCGCAACGCTGGCTGGCATCGGCATGCGCGCTGCATCACCGAGCTGGCGCGGCAGGCTGTCGATCACCTCGAACAGCAATGGCAGCGCAGTCACCGCACCGTATTGCCCCGGCAATGGCGTGCCATCGGGACGCCCGACCCATACACCCACCGTGTAGCGGCGGGTGCCACCGATTGCCCACGCATCGCGAAACCCGTAACTGGTGCCGGTCTTCCACGCCACCCGTGGGCGTCGGCCTGTATCGAAAGTATCAACCCCTTCACCCGGGCGCGGATTCGCTGCAAGTATCTCGCGCACGATCCACGCCGCGCCCGGCGACAGCAACCTGCGCTCGACGCGGGGCTCGCCAGGCGTATAGCGGACGCGGCCGGCAATGCCGTCGCGATGCAGGGCGGCGAAGGCTCCCACCAGGTCTTCCAGCCGCGCGCCGGTGCCGCCAAGAATGATCGACAGGTTCGGCACCGCGCCGCGCGGGAATTTCAGCGCGATCCCGGCATGTTCGAGCCTGGCAGCGAAGCGCGCTGGCCCGACCCGGTCCAGCAAATCGACTGCTGGCACGTTCAACGACAGCCGCAACGCGGTAGCCGCAGCGACCGGCCCGTTGAACGCAGCATCGAAATTCGACGGGCGGTAGCCGCCAAACGATTGCGGCGCATCCATCAACAGGCTTTCGGAATGGATCAACCCGTCATCCAGCGCCATCCCGTACAGGAACGGCTTGAGCGTCGATCCGGGTGAGCGCCAGGCTTGCACCATGTCGACATGGCCCAGTCGTTGCTTGTCGCCGAACGCGACAGATCCGACATAGGCGCGCGCTTCCAAGCTGGCGTTGTCCACGACCAGCAAGGCAGCTGATGTGCGCGGCGGCAAGTTGGAGAAATACGTGGAGACGCGCTCCTCCAGCGCGCGTTGCAACGGCGCATCCACACTCGACACGATCCGGCCCAGTTTCGGCTGCGCGGCGTGCAAGCGTTGCGCCAGCAGCGCGGCACTCATCGGCGGACGCAGCCT
>JBDSIA010000185.1:0-2721 GCA_039918175.1 Thermomonas sp. | reverse complement strand
TCGGTATTCGATGGAATGCTGCTCGCCGCCATCGCGCACCAGATGCACGGGCACGATCTCGTAGTCCAGGCCTTTCAGGTTCAGGCCGATGCGCACGCGATAGGCGGCGCTGGAACGCCAATACGAGTAAAGCTGCAAAGATTCGGTCACCGCCCCTCCGCCGATGGTCACTGCCCCAACGGGCACACTACCCGCGCAGGCGCCCGAGCGATAGTCCGTTCAGGTGGTGGAAACGACCTTCAGGCATCCTGCCGCTCGATCCGCTGCTCGATCGCCCCGAAAATGGTGACTCCGTCACGGTCAAGCACTTCAATGCGGACGCTGTCACCGAAGCTCATGAACGGCGTGCTTGGCTTGCCGTCGCGCAATGTCTCGACCGTTCTTCGCTCGGCGAAGCAGGAGGCTCCGAGAGAAGTATCTTCATTGGCGACGGTGCCGGAGCCGACAATCGTGCCGGCCGACAGGGGCCGCGTCTTCGCCACGTGCGCCACCAGTTGCGCGAAATCGAACTGCATGTCGACGCCGGCTTCCGGGGCACCGAACCACTCGCCATTGACATGACTGAGCATCGGCAGGTGCAGCTTGTTGTCGCGCCAGGCGTCGCCCAGTTCGTCCACGGTCACGAATACCGGACTGAGCGCCGAGCGCGGCTTGGACTGCACGAAACCGAAACCCTTGGCCAGTTCGCCCGGAATCAGATTGCGCAGCGAAACGTCGTTGACCAAGCCGACCAGTTGTATGTGCGCCGCCGCAGCCTCGGGGGTGACCGCCATCGGCACGTCGTCGGTCACGATCACCACCTCTGCTTCGAGGTCGATGCCGTAGTCCTCGCTGACCACCTTCACTGGGTCGCGCGGACCAAGGAAGCCCGCGCTGACCGCTTGGTACATCAACGGGTCGACGTAGAAACTGTCCGGAACTTCAACGCCACGCGCGCGACGCACGCGCTCGACGTGCGGCAAATACGCGCTGCCATCGACGAATTCGTAGGCGCGGGGCATCGGTGCGGCCATCGCGCGGATATCAAGGTCGAACACACCATCGGCGCTGCCGTCGTTGAGCGCATCCGACAATGCGTTCAGGCGCGGCGCCAGGTTCGACCAGTCCTCAAGCGCGCGCTGCAGGTTTGGCGCGATCCCGGTCGCGCGGACTGCCTTGGTCAAGTCCCGCGACACCACGATCAGGGTGCCGTCGCGGCCTCCTTCCTTCAGTGAACCCAGTTTCATGGTGACCTCAATTCTGCGGCGCCTGAGCGCGATCGTTGCGATTGTAACCGGCGGCCTGTCTTCGCGAACGCGGCGCCTACCGTCGCGCATTCGCTACGCGGCTCCAAATGCCGCTACGCGAACGCCCCACGGTCTCGCCGCCCTGCTGATTCGGGGGAAGGCGGTGAATCAGACTTCTTCTTCCCCCTGGAATCCAGCAGCACGGAACGTGAGCACCAAGGTGTCGCGATGCCCGTCATCGTCGAGCGGCTGGATCGGAGTTGATTCGTGGATCACCCGCGCGTCGTCGAGCAACAGCAGGCTCCAGGGTTCGACCAGGGTGAAGCGTTGGCCGTCCGGGCCATTGGCCTCGAACACGCGGGTTTCGCCTCCCTTGATCGCGTGCCGCGCCACCAGCAGCACTGCCACGAAATCCACCCCATCGCGATGGGCGCCTTCAGGCGTCGGCCGACCCAAGCCATCGCTGGTGTCGATCCGGAACTGATGGGCTTCGATATGCCAACGCGACACCGGCATTGCTGCGGAGAAAATATCACTGAGCTCTAGCAGGAGCCTCGTCCATGCGCCGTTCGATGCAACCGCCGGGTCAATCGGCTCAAACCAGCGCTGCATACCGCCATGCAGCGCGTTGTAGTCCTCGGACTGCCAATGCATGCGATGCGGCACCTGCTGCAGCTCGCCGTCACCGGCAATGAAACAGGAATGCCGGCGCTTGCGGTAGTTGCCGCCATCCTTGAGGTAATGGTCGAGCTGCAGGTCGTCCCAACTCGGCGTCAGTGCATCGAGGTCTGCTAGGTCGAGCCCTGCCAATGCAGCGACATCGGCCGGCGCCAACACGGCATAGCCGCGGTCGCGCAATGCGCTTCCTACGCCATCGAGTGATGTCTTCGGTGCGGTGAAACTGGCGACCATGCGCGGCTCTGAGGCGGATCCAAGGCGGGCCGTCATTGTCGCACCGCAGGCATCCATCAAAATTTCCCGCCAGAAAAACGAAACCCGACTCGCGGCGGGTTCGTCGGGATCGCGCATGCTGCTTGGCGATCTTGTATGTGGCAGCCCCGGATGGATTCGAACCACCGAATGTCTGCGTCAGAGGCAGATGCCTTACCGCTTGGCGACGGGGCTATAAAGCAAATCTTAAACCTAACCGCGCTTGATGGATGAACATCGAGCGCGTATCCGATCGTTCACTGGCTATGGAGTGGTGACGTCGCCTGTACTGAATGTACAGGCAAGTCGCCACGACAACGCCAGAGGGCGACTCGGATTAGCGCTTCGAGAACTGGGTGGCGCGACGTGCTTTGTGCAGGCCGACCTTCTTGCGCTCGACTTCGCGCGCATCGCGGGTCATGAAACCGGCCTTGCGCAGCTCGAGCTTCAGGGTTTCGTCGTATTCGACCAACGCACGCGAAATGCCCAGACGGATCGCACCGGCTTGGCCGGTAGTGCCACCGCCGGTGGTGGTCGCGATGATGTCGAAGGTCTCGGTGTGCTT
>JBDSIA010000184.1:0-6708 GCA_039918175.1 Thermomonas sp. | reverse complement strand
ATCGAGGTCAATGTCAGCGGCGGCTATGGCCCGACCAGCACGCGTGCGGATGCACCCTTGATCCAGGCACAACTTGCCGTGTTGCGTAGGGCAGCCCTCGACCCGCTTTTGTGGCCGCGAAATGCAGGGTCGTATCCGGGCATCGTATTCACTGGAGCGCCGCTGAACCTTGCCTCTGGCCATTTCGGTTTGGGCTATGGCACAGGTGCTCACGCGCCGGACGAGTATTACCTGATCGAATCGGCCAACCCGAAAGTGCAGGGCTACAACGGCGCGGTGATGTCGTTCGTCGACTATCTGTACGAACTGGGCAAGTAACGCGCTGCTCGGCGCATGCTGCCGTGCACTTGAAACGCCATCAGGCAATCGCGGCCGTGCAGCTGGATTTGCCGCATCGCATCTGGAAAAGCGGCCTCAATCCGCAGCAGGCGGATCCGACTCGCACTTCGCTGCCTTGGCGGCTTCGCGCTCGGCGCGCTTCTTGGCGTCTTTTTCGTCCTGTTTCTTCTGCTTGGCCAGTTCGCGCTGGCGCTTCTCGAAGGAGTAATTCGGCTTTGCCATTATTCAACCTGTTTGCTGGGGGTCAACTATTGTAGGCCACGCGGCCTCCAGGGTTGCCAAGAGTGCGGCAACGCCGCTGCCAACGAGGGCCGCAATTCACCTGTGACGTGCGCCCGTCAGTAATTCCGCCATTGGCACGGCTTGCGAATACAGCCAGCCTTGGCCGTATTGGACGCCGTACTCGCACAGGAAATGCGCTTGCGCCTGGGTCTCGATACCTTCGCCGATCACCGTCAGTCCCAGCGACTCGGCCATGTGGATGATATGCAGCGCGACCTCGCTGGTGACAGCATCGGCGCCGATGGCGTCGACGAAGACCTTGTCGATCTTCAGGCAGTCGGTCTTGAGCTTGGCCAAGTGCGAGAGGCTGGAAAAACCCGTGCCGAAGTCATCGATCGCAACACGTATCCCAAGCGCCCGGATCGCCTTGACGGCCCGCCCTGCGAGGTCGGCATCCAGGAAGGAATGCTCGGTCATCTCGACCATCAGGTTGGCTGGGGCAACGCCCGGGGTTGCGACAAGCCGTTTCAATGATTCAACGATGCGATCCCCATGCAGGTCGGTCGAGGCCAGGTTGATGCTGATGTAGCAATCCGGGTGACGAACCAGGAAGGCGGGTGCGTCACTGGCGACCTGGTCCAGCACGTAGTCGGTGAACTGGCCGATCAACCCGGAATCCTCGGCAGCAGGGATGAACAGGTCGGGGCGGATCCGCCCCTCATCGCGTGGCCATCGCAACAGGGCTTCGGCGCCAACCATCCGCCCCGAGTCCAGGGCGACGATCGGCTGGTAATGGAGGACGAATTCGCGCCTTTTCAAGGCGAGCCGAAGCATTGCAGGCAACGAGTTCTGCCGGCGAGCAAACAGGAAAACCGCCAGCGACAATCCGATTCCCAGCAGCAGCCCCAACGGCAGCAACAACATCGAGATTTGCTGCAATCGCTTGTTCAGTTGCGCCGTAGGCACCGCCGAATAGGCGGCCATGTCGAACTTGCGGGAACGCTGGATGGCCACCAGGTAATGCCCGTCGAAGAAGACGACTGCATCGTTTTTCCCCAGTCGCTTGGTCCAGGCCGGGTCGAACGTTCCGCGCACCGCAAGTGGGAAAGCGCTCTTCATTCCATAGATGCCCAGCGAAATGTCGGGCTTGTCGGTGAACACATCCAGCATGGTGCTGGCGTGTATGGCGGCCGCATAGTGGCCCAGTTCGAAGACTAGGAAGCTACGATCCATGCCTTGACCCAAATCCACGGATAGACGCACCCGGGTGCCCAGGCTGCTCACGTATCCGACGGGTCCCAAGGGCAGACCTTTGCCGTCATAACGTCCGAATGAGGAACATTGCAGGCGCTGGTCGTGGACATAGCCCACGGCCTGCAGAAAATCCGACTTCATGCCGATGTCGCGCATCAGCGCCAAGCCTGTATCCGAACATGGGTTGACCAAGTGCGTCTGGTCGAGCTGGTGGTAAGCGACAAGCGCTTCCTCACCCATGGCATCAGTTCGGCGCAGCAGTTCGCGGGTCATCGCCGAGGCTGCCATCGATTCTTCGCCGACACTCTGTCGATGGGCCAGATACAACGCAGCCGAGATCGTGGACAGGATTGCCAACAATCCTGTCGCCAAGGTGACCCAGGTGGCGATGCGTTTGCGCACTCAGCAGTCCCGGCCCATGCCGTAGGGCTCCATGGGGCGATCACGCATCAAGCCACACCGGCTTGTCCGCTCCCGGAATGAGTCAGGCCAACCGCGGTGTGGAAAATTAATCCGCGCGAGAGGCTAATGCGCCGCCAACGCGCTCACCGCGTCCAGTGTTTCCTTGACGTGCTGGTTCGGACTCATCGCGGAGTAGGTGTGTGCAACCGTTCCGTCCTGGGCGATGACGTAAGACGTGCGATCCGACCAGCCTGGCTTGAGCCTCAGCAGTGCGTCATATCGCCTGGCGATCTTGGCGCCACCGTCTGCCGCGACCGCGAACTTGCCGCCGCAATGTTCAGTTTCTTTCGAGAAATCCGCCAGTTCGTCGATCTTGCCCGCCGTTATCCCGATCACCGTGGCGTGGTGTGCCTTGAACTTGTCGATGGCTTCGGAAAACAGGTGAGCCTCGACATTGCAGCCCGAGGTATGCGCCGCAGGGAAGAAATACACCACGACCGGGCCTTTTTTGAGCGCCTCGGCGAGATGGAATGTGAAGGGTTTGCCGGCGAGGTAGGCGGGCGCGCTGAAATCCGGTGCTTTGCTGCCGACCTTGAGCGCGGCAATCGCGCTGGTTCCGAAGGCGAGGGTGCCGAGCAGGCCGAACACGGCCAGGTTGCGAATCAATCCCATGGGGCGTCTCCAGTGAAGGAGTCTGTTATACAACCGATCGTGTTGCGGTGGCGTGCTGACTACTCGGCAGTATCCGCCACCAGTCCATTGACGTGTTCATTGGTGCGTCGTGCAGCGCCGTTGCGCTGGTAATGCAGAATGTTGCCGCGTCCGAGTCCGACATCGTTGTCGTCCATCGCGCAGCGCTGCTGGGTCATTCCGAATCCTTGCATCGCCAGCATGCGGGTGAACGCTGCGCTGTTGCCGCGCCCGGGATCGGTCACCACGACTTCGGCGCATGGGAGTGCGTGGCGTTCGATCACGCTTGCCAGCATCGCCGCGTGGTCGCGTTCGTACAGCACGTCACTCGCCACGATCATGTCGAAAGCACCCAGCGTCGGCAGCGGCCGGTCCCATGGCATGTGCCGGTAGTGCACGGCGGGCAGTTGGTTGAGTGCAGCGTTGTAGGCCAGAAACGGGTCAGCAAGCGGGTGCACGTCGGAGGCGATAATGTTCGCGCCGCGCCGCTGCAGGACCAGGCTGGCCAGGCCTATGCCGCAGCCGAGTTCCAGGATGCGCTTGCCTTGCACGTCGATGCGCAACATGGCTTGTGCCAGCAGGCGTCCCGCTGGCCACAGCTGGCCGAACAGGCTCCATTGTGCGGAAGAAATGCCCATGCGCAGGCCATGCCCGTCCGGATCGGCGAATTGCTGGCGGTCGCTGAGCACACGCAGGTTGTAGGGCTGCCCGCCAACGTGGACCGTGATGACGCGGGTGTCGTAACCGGGCACGGCGCTTCCTGGGGAGCGTCGCCCGCGGACGGGCGATGACGCATGAAGGGAAGCGAGGCGGGCGACAGATACGGTCACGCGGGACGCGCGGCGCCGGCAAATTGCGGGCGTGGTGCTGGCTTGCATGCTAACTCAGCGCGAGTGTTACTTTTCGCTTCCCGAAACGAATCACGCAGATGACGGCGCTACGCCGTTCCCATCAGTTTGCCAATGGAGTTGCCATGATCAGGTTCGCGCATGTCGCCCTTTCGACACTGCTTTTTTCGGTTGCGACCAACCTGATGGCCGCGGAGGCCTGTGTAGCGCGCAGCGGCCCGCGCACGATGCCGCTGGTCGAGTTGTATACATCGGAAGGCTGCAGCAGCTGCCCGCCTGCTGACCGTTGGTTATCCAAACAAGTCAGTGACGGGCAGGCCAATTTCCTCGCCTTCCATGTCGACTATTGGGACGATATCGGGTGGCCGGACCGATTCGCCTCGGCGCGGTATTCGCAGCGCCAGCGCACGCGGGTCGAGGCAGTTGGCCAGCGTACCGTCTATACCCCGCAAGTGATGGTGGGTAACAGCGTGCAGGCAGCGTGGCGCAGTAACGGTGCATGGCGGAAATCGCTTGAACAAGCCCGGCAACCATCGGCTGCGGCCTTGACCCTGCGCCTTCAGCCGACAACCACGGGCTGGCAAGCCAACATCGGTGCAGCATCAGTGGGTGCGCCCCCGGAAGGCGCGCAAGTATGGCTCGCGCGCTATCTCGATGGGCAGGTCTCGGACGTGCGCGCGGGCGAAAACCGGGGTGCAACCCTGCATCATGACCGCGTGGTGCGGAAGTTGTCCGGGCCTTGGTCACTTCCCGCTTCCGGCGCACTGTCCCGGCAAATCGAATTGCAGTCAGAACCATCGCCCTGGGGCCTCACCGCCTTCGTGCAGGATGCGCGCGGCAACGTCCTGCAGTCGCTCAATTTGGCGGCAAGCGATTGCGCCGTGGCGAAGATCAATTGATCGCAGTCTTCGGCTGGATGTGCGTGGTTGTCATCCGGCGCGGTGATTGACCCCGGTCGCGCAAGGCAAAAACGCGCATACTCGAATGCCCGACGCGAGTATGCGGATGAATTCCCAGATCGAGTTGTTCAAGTTCACCTTGGGCAACGACCAGAGCATCAGTCCCACCGCGTTGCAGTCCTTGTGGGCGCGCGCCTGCCAGACCCCCAAAGTCGCGGTCAGCCGGCATGTTCCGGGCGGGCTTGGAGCCGTCGAACGACCGATCTATTCCCTCTATGGGCCTCAGCAAATCCATGACCTGCCGCAAGTGGAACAGCGTCTGCGCCAGTTGCTGGAGGACGCCAGTCTGCGGGTCTCGTTGATCGCGTTGCACTCCTGACCAGCGCGACGCCAGGCAGCATCGGGCGCGTGCAAGGCAAACAGCCATCGCAGCCGGCAACGATGCCGTGACCGCAGGCATGTGCAAGGCGCATGCCGGAGCACAATCCTCGTGGCAGGATGTCGGCAAGCCGCCCACGGACCGACCATGCACGCGCCTGCCTCCGAGCCACTGACCACGTTCGAGCCGATTGACGATGCCACCGGGCTTGCGCGAGCGCAGGCATTCGCGCACGGCATGCAGCGCCGCCGCAGCGTACGGGACTACGCATCAACGCCAGTGTCGCGCGAGGTGATCCAGGCCTGCCTGCAAGCCGCCGGCAGCGCGCCCAGTGGCGCCAACCAGCAACCGTGGCGGTTTGTGGCGGTGCAGGACGCGGAGATCAAGCGGCGCATTCGGGTGGCGGCCGAAGAAGAGGAACGCGAGTTTTATGGCCATCGCGCGCCCGAAGAATGGCTGCAGGCGTTAGCCGCACTTGGTACTGATGCTGACAAACCCTTTCTTGAAACCGCGCCGTGGTTGATCGCGGTGTTCTACGAGCGCACCGGTGTAGGCCCGGATGGAGTAAAGCAGAAGCGTTATTACCCGCATGAATCGACCGGCATCGCCTGCGGCATGCTGATCGCTGCGCTGCACCTGGCGGGATTGGCCACGTTGACGCATACGCCCAGCCCGATGGCCTTTCTCAATGAGATCCTGGGGCGACCGAAGAACGAGATGCCTTACCTGCTGCTGGTGGTGGGGCACCCGGCTGACGATTGCCGAGTGCCTGCGATCCAGCGCTTGCAACTGGCTGACTACGCCAGCTTCATCTGAGCGGTGTCGATCTGGCGTGTAAATCGCGGTCAAAACCAGCCCGTCATTCCAGCTTGACCAGCTCGACCCTGCGATTGAGTGCACGCCCGGCTTCGGTCGTATTGTCGGCCACTGGTTTGTCCGGGCCGAATCCCTGTGATTGCAGCCGGCCGGCATCAATCCCCTTGCCGACCAGTGCCGCGACCACGGCAGCCGCGCGTTGACCGGACAAGGTCCGGTTGTGAGGGGCGCCACCGGTGCTGTCGGTATGACCGTCGATCGACAATCGCAATGATGGATTGGCCTGCAGCAGCGAGCTGATCTCGTTCAGGAGCGGGGCTGCATCGGGGCGCAGTGTGGCCTTGTCGACATCGAAATTGACCTGCAAGGCCACGTGCCCCTTGGCGTCGAGCGCCTTCTTCATGGCCGCGGCATCCAGGAAGCCCAGCGATTGCTGCATGCCTTCCTTTTCCAATACGACCACCGCGCCGTGTAGCGGGATCGCGCCGGTGCCGACCAGGATCCAGTATTCCTTGCCTGCCTGGCGAATCAGGTAGGTGTGATTCTCGCAGCCATCGGACGCGCACATGCCGTGGAAATGCGCATCCACCGCGTCCCGACCAGCGAAGGCATTGATGACCTCGTTGGTGTATTGCACGCGGCTGACCTTACGGCCTCCCAGGGTTTCAATGGCGTTGCTGTAATTGCGCTGGAATTCGATGTCGGTATAAGGACGCGCGTCGTTGGTCAGCGGGAAACGGTCGCGGAATACCTTTCCTTCAAGCGCGGTGACCTTGTCGCCGACGATCATGTGTTCGCGGTCGAAACTGATGTTGCGCTCGGTGTCAGACAGCACGCTTTCCAGACCGTTGGGCACCTT
>JBDSIA010000183.1:0-7539 GCA_039918175.1 Thermomonas sp. | reverse complement strand
AGAACAACGGCGTGTATGGCCTGACCAAGGGGCAATTCTCGGCGACTGCAGACCAGGGCTCGGTCTCGAAGAAGGGCGTGGCCAACAACGACAGTCCGCTGGACCTGGTCACCATGGCGCTGCAGCTTGGCGCCACCTATGTCGCGCGCAGTTTCTCCGGTGACAAGCAGCAGCTGGTGCCGCTAATCATGGGCGCGCTTGCGCATCGCGCTGCGGCGTTCATCGATGTGGTCAGTCCGTGCGTCGCCTTCAACAACCACCCCGGCAGCACCAAAAGCTACGAGTACGTGCGCGAACACAACGAAGCAATGAACCGCATGGACGTGATTTTGCCGCGTACGGAAATCGCGGTGCATTACGCGGACGGTGAGCTGCTGGAAGTCGCCCAGCACGATGGCTCATCCTGCGCCTGCGCAAGCTAGACGAAAATTACGACCCGCGCGACCGCATCAAGGCCATGAACCTGCTGCAGCAGCGACAAGCGCAGGGCGAAGTGGCGACCGGTCTGCTCTTCGTTGATCCGGATGCGGACGACCTGCACGGCCACCTCAAGACGGTCGCCGGACCGCTGAATGGGCTCGGCGCTGCCGAGTTGAGCCCCGGCGCGGCCATGCTGGAGAAGATCAACGCGTCGCTGCGCTGAGTTTGCTTTTCTGTAGGAGCGTCCTTCAGGGCGCGATCTCGTTCGCAGCCAAGCCAGCGGGTCGCGTCTTTAATGGCGCTCCTACAGGGGCTGGTGGCGTGGCCGGAGGTGGCATGTTCCAATAGCCTCTGAAGCGGGGGTACCGCGGGCTTGGCCCCGTGGTTGAGATAGTCCCTTCGAACCTGATCCGGTTGAGACCGGCGTAGGGAAGCTTCGTGATGCGGCATTGCCTTAGTGGCGATGCACGCACGCGCCGCCGCTTCGTCCCCGCGCATCCCGCGCAGCCCGAAGGACGAATGCCATGAATGCCCAACCCACCGATCTCATCCGCGATACAGAGCGCCTGTCCGAATCCGTGACCCGGCCAATTCCGGGCTCGCGCAAGGTGCATGTCGCCGGCAGCCGCGCCGATGTGCAGGTGGCGATGCGCGAGATCGCGCAGGCACAGACGCCGACCCTGTTCGGTGGCGAGGAAAACCCGTCGATCACGGTTTATGACACCTCCGGTCCGTATTCCGATCCCACCATCGACATCAACCTGGCCGCTGGACTGGCGCCGTTGCGCGCACGCTGGATCGAACAGCGCGGCGATACAGAGGTACTCAGCGCGATGTCGTCCGCATTCGGCCGAGAGCGCGAAGGCAACCGGCGCCTGGACGATGTGCGGTTCCAGAACCGGCCGCGGCCGCGTCGCGCGAAAGCCGGCGCCAACGTCAGCCAGATGCACTACGCAAAACAAGGCATCGTGACGCCAGAGATGGAATACGTGGCGATTCGCGAGAACCAGCGCATCGACGCGATCCGCGACGCCACCTTGCTGATGCAGCATGCGGGCCAGAGCTTCGGCGCCAACATCCAGAAATTCATCACGCCCGAATTCGTACGCGACGAGATCGCCCGTGGCCGCGCGATTCTTCCGTGCAACATCAACCATCCGGAAAGCGAGCCGATGATCATCGGTCGCAACTTCCTGACCAAGATCAACGCCAACATCGGCAACTCAGCGGTGAGTTCCGGGATCGCCGAAGAAGTCGAAAAACTCGTGTGGGCGATCCGCTGGGGCGCCGACAACGTGATGGATCTGTCCACCGGCAAGCACATCCACGAAACCCGCGAGTGGATCATCCGCAACTCTCCGGTACCGATCGGCACCGTGCCGATCTACCAGGCGCTGGAGAAGGTCGATGGCCGTGCCGAAGAACTGACGTGGGAGATTTTCCGTGACACGCTCATCGAGCAAGCCGAGCAGGGCGTCGACTACTTCACGATCCATGCGGGCGTATTGCTGCGCTACGTGCCGCTGACTGCCAAACGCGTCACCGGCATCGTCTCGCGTGGCGGCTCGATCATGGCCAAATGGTGCCTGTCGCATCACAGGGAGAGCTTCCTCTACACCCACTTTGAAGACATCTGCGAGATCATGAAGGCCTACGACGTCGCCTTCAGTCTTGGCGATGGCCTGCGTCCCGGCTGCATTGCCGATGCCAATGATGCCGCCCAGTTCGGCGAGCTGGAAACGCTTGGCGAGCTCACCAAGATCGCGTGGAAGCATGACGTGCAGACCATGATCGAAGGCCCAGGCCACGTGCCGATGCAGCTGATCAAGGAAAACATGGACAAGCAGTTGGCCGAATGCGGTGAGGCTCCGTTCTACACGCTTGGCCCGCTGACCACCGACATCGCGCCGGGCTATGACCACATCACCAGCGCCATTGGCGCGGCGATGATCGGCTGGTATGGCACGGCGATGCTTTGCTACGTGACGCCGAAAGAACATCTTGGGTTACCGAACCGCCAGGATGTGCGCGACGGGATCATGGCCTACAAGATCGCGGCGCATGCATCGGACCTAGCCAAGGGTCATCCGGGCGCGCAGGTACGCGACAACGCGCTCTCCAAGGCGCGCTTCGAGTTCCGCTGGGAGGACCAGTTCAACCTTGGTCTGGATCCGGAAAAGGCGCAGGAATTCCACGACGAAACCCTGCCCAAGGATGCGCACAAGAGCGCACACTTCTGCTCGATGTGCGGCCCGCATTTCTGCAGCATGAAAATCACCCAGGACGTGCGTGACTACGCCGCCGAGCATGGCGTCGACGAAGCCGTTGCCATCGATGTTGGCATGGCCGAGAAATCCGCGGAGTTCCTGCAGCAGGGCGCACAGGTCTATCGACCGGAGTAAGCATTCCATGAGCCTGTTGATGCGCCTCACCCATACGCCCTCGCGCACCCTGCTGCTGGTGCAATTGGCGGCGGTGCTGTTGTATCCGTGGTTCGATGGCCCTGGCGGGCATCTGTTCCTGAGCGCAATCAGCGTGGGCGTGCTTTCCGCAGCGGTGCTGATGGTGCGGCGCTCGCCGCACGAAACCTGGATTGCCTTGGCGTTGGCGGTGTTGGGCGTGGTCGCTTTTGCGCTCTATCGCATGACTGGTGGCATGGTGCTAGGCATCATCGGTGCCATTGGCTATGCCGCCGCCTACTTCTACTCGGCGATCGCGCTGATCAGCTACATGATGCAGGACGAACGCACCACGGTGGACGAGATGTGGGCGGCCGGCGCGACCTTCATGCTGTTCGCGGAAGCCTATGCTTGGATATTCATGGCACTGCAATTGCTGCGGCCTGATGCTTTCGTGATCCCCGGAGCCACATCAGGTCCGCTGAGCTGGGTGGAACTGCTGTTCCTGAGTTCCTCCAACTTTTCCGCCACCGGCCTCAGTGACATCTACCCCGCGATTCCGCAGGCGCGGATGTTGCTGGTCGTCGAACAATGGAATGGCGTGATGTACATCGCAATTGTCGTAGCCAGGCTGGCGGGCATGTTGCGCTCGCGTCCACCGGTTGACCCAAGCCAAACTGGCCAAGGTCTGCAGTGAACCAGAATGGTGTGTGCGATGCGCACATGCGGTTGCCACTCGACATGAAACTATAAGATCCCTGCAACAAACCGGCGGCATCGAGTCGCTGCTGATCTGCTGGCGGCGGGGGCGGGGGCGGGGGCGCAGGGATGGGTGAGCTCATCGACGCGTGACCCGCAAATGTCGTCTTTCGTGCCTGCCACAGCTGGGAGTTTAGATGCAACGCAATCCGGCGAGCGAGATGCAAATACGAGGGGAGCGCATGCTTGGTGCGCGTGCAAAGGCGCTGATCTGATGCCTTGGGCTGCAAGCGGGCTAGAATCAAGGCTTGTCATTTCTCCAGACATTTCTCTCGCGGCCCGATGAGACTACCCGTTCCCTTCATTCAGTTGCCCCTGCAATTCGATGCACGCTTGCTTGCATCGGAAATCGAGAGCCTTGGCGAAGGCGTATGGCGCGACCATCCGCAGAAATTCGTAGGGAACTCGATGCTGCCGCTGCTCGCTGTGGGTGGCGATGCCGCCAACCAGACCTTCGACGGAGAAATGGCGCCGACGCCTGAACTGCTGCGATGCCCATACCTGCTCCAGGTCTTGGCCAGCTTTGGTGCGGTGCTCGGCAGGACCCGGTTGATGCGTCTGGCGGGCCAAGCCGAGGTGTCTCCACACGTGGACTCGGATTACTACTGGGCGGAGCGGGTGCGGGTACATGTGCCAATCCGAACCCAGCCGGGCGTGCGTTTCGTCTGTGGCGGCGAGGCCATCAACATGGCTGAGGGCGAGTGCTGGATTTTCGACACATGGCGGGAGCATCAGGTCTTCAATGATGCGAACGAACAGCGCATCCACTTGGTCGCCGACACGGTTGGTGGCGCCGAATTCTGGTCGATGGTGGAGCGCGGTCGCCCGCATGACGCCTCTCCGCAAGGCTGGCTGGCACGCAGCGTGGCGGCGGCCCAAGCCGGGGCGTTGCCGGCACTACGTTGCGAACGCCATAACGTGCCGAGGATCATGAGTCCTTGGGAATTGCAGCACCACTTGCAGGGGTTCAATAAAGAACTTGCTGCGCCGCAGACGCCCGATGCCAGGCAGATTTGGATGGCGAGCAATCGCCTGACGCGCGCGTGGCGAGGCCTGTGGGCGCACTTCGGCGACTCCGACGAAGGCAGCGCGGAATATCGGGCTGTCTTGCAGGCGTTTATCGATGACTTGCCGGAGACCGTCACCAGTCAACGCCTGCACAATGGGTCCTTCTGGTATCCGGCGGTCTCGGCAACTGTGCTCAAGCGAGGCGTGGGCCACTAGCCGCTTGTACCTCGGGTTGGGTTACCAGCTCAGAAATGCGGTTTTTCCGCTGCACCTTCGTAGCGTTCGATCGATTCGGTCAGGATCCGCCGGGCTTCGTCGCGCCCGCCCCAGCCGTTGAGCTTGACCCATTTGCCGGCTTCCAAGTCCTTGTAGTGTTCGAAAAAATAGCTGATGCGGTCCAGCCAGTGCTTGGGCACGTCGTCCAGATGGGCGATGTGGTCGTAGCCGGGATACACCTTGCTGATCGGCACGGCGAGGATCTTCTCGTCTTCGCCGGCCTCGTCGACCATTCGCAATACGCCGACCGGGCGCACCCGGATCACCGAGCCGGGAATAAGTGCCAACGGCATCAAGACCACCACATCGGCGGGGTCACCGTCGCCGCAGAGGGTGTGCGGCACATAGCCGTAGTTGCAGGGATAACGCATCGGCGTGGATAGCACGCGGTCGACGAAGATCGCGCCCGTGGCCTTGTCCACTTCGTACTTGACCGGCTCGGCGTCCTTGGGAATCTCGATGATGACGTTGATTTCGTCCGGCGGGTTGCTGCCGGTGGCGACCAGGTCCAGGCCCATGCGGTTGCTCCAGGAAGACGCGCGGTGCGGGTTGCGGCCGGCACGATGCGATGAAGGGGAGGGGCGCGCATTCTAACCCCCGCCGCTGGAGGGTTGGCTCCAGTAGGCAATGACCCAATGAAAAACGGCGGCCCTGCGGCCGCCGTTTCCGTCTTGGACTTGCGCCAAGTAGCAAAACTCAGTCGCGTTGTCTCGACAGATAGCGGTTGGCCCATCGACTGGCCACGGTCCCGGCTGCGTCCCGGCCACCCAACCCGAAGGCCAAGGCCACGGCCACCGCGATCGCGCCCAGGATCAGCCCAAACGCGAGGTTGACGATGTCGTCGGCGACGCCCATCGCGCGCAGCCCCATCGCCAGCACCAGGCCCAGGATCGCGACCCGGGCAATTTGTGCCAGCCCGCGGCTGTCGGGATTGGCACGCTCGACGGCCTTGGCCGCGAGATCCGCCAGCCAGAACCCGACCAGGAAGATCACCAGACCCAGCAGGACATCCGCGCCAAACGCGATGAAGTCCTCAAGCAACCCGTGGACGCCGTCAAACCCGACCATGCCGGCCGCTTCCACGGTGGCAAACAGCATGATGAAGAACAAGGCGAGGCGTCCCCCCAGCTCCGACAGGCTCAGCGACGGTTGCGCCGGGATTGCCGGGTTGCCCGGCGGGGCGACATCGGCAGTCAGCGGCAGCTCGTTGAACGCAACCGGCTCTCCCGATGGCATCACGATGCTGTGGCTGATATTGCTGGAGGCAAAGGCATGGCCCAGTCCGATGCGTTCGGGCAGGCGGTCGAAGCCCAAGTTGGCCAGCAGTTTGGCGACCAGTTCGGCGACGAACCGGCCGATGAACCAGGCCAGGATCAGGATCGCGGCCGCAGCCAGGACATTCGGCAGGGCGGCCAGGAAAATCCCGAGCATATTGGTCAGCGGCGCCGAGATCGCTTCAATCCTTAGGGCATCCAGCGCCGCGATCAACGTCGGCACGATCACCAGGATGAAAGCCAGGGTGCCACCGAGCTGTGACAACTTCAGGCCTCGGGTTTCATCGCGCGTCTCGCTGAAGCGGTCGATACCGGTCGCTGCCAGCAGGTTGGTCACCAGTCCGCGCACCGCCTTGGCTATGATCCAGCCAACGACGCCAATGATCACCGCAGCAAACAGGTTGGGCAGGATCGCCAGGAAGCCGGCGGTCATGTTGCTGAGCGGGATCATCAATCCGTCGATCTGCAACGCGCCGACAATGGCAGGGAGGAAGAGCAGCAGCACCAGCCAGTAGGCGACATTGCCCATGGTGTTGGACAACGGTTGCATGTCCGCCGATTCCGAAAGCTTTTCATCCATTCGGGTCGCGCCGAGCGCCTTGTTGACCACCGTGCGCACCAGGGTGGCGATCAGCCAGGCCACAAGTGCCAGCACCAGCGCCAGCAGCAGCCTCGGCAGGTACATCATGACGGTGGTGGCCAGTGTCGACAGCGGACCGGAGACGCCATCAACGTGGAGGACGCTGAAGACACCGATCAAGGTGAGCAATAACAACGCCCAGAATACGATGCGCCCGCCGAAGCGCTCGAAATCGAAACTGCTTCGGGTCTGCGCAGCCAGGCGTTCATTGGTCCTCAGCGCACCTAGCCCCTTGCGGGTGGCGCCGGCGGCGATGAGCGCCACGATCCAGCCCACCAGCAGGATGGCCACCGCGCCGAGCACGCTTGGCAGGTAGGATCCGAAGGAATGCTGCAGCGAGTCTTGCCAAGTCATTGGTTGCATGAAACCTCTCCCCGATGGATTGCGTGGCTGATGTGGCCAGCAGGATCTTGCATGCACGGCTCATGGCGAACCGTGTCTCCATCACTATGCCAAACAAGAGATGAACATCTTGTAGTGATGTATTGACCAGAAACCCCCGGCAGGATGTTTTTATCCCGCTATGAAAAACGGCGGCCTTGGGCCGCCGTTTTTCATGTGCTATTGGCAGATCGTTACAGCAGCGGCACCATCAGCAGCGCAACGATATTGATGATCTTGATAAGTGGATTGATCGCGGGACCAGCGGTGTCCTTGTAGGGATCGCCGACGGTGTCGCCGGTGACCGCGGCCTTGTGTGCCTCGGAGCCCTTGCCACCGCAGTTGCCGTCCTCGATGTACTTCTTGGCGTTGTCCCATGCAC
>JBDSIA010000182.1:0-1645 GCA_039918175.1 Thermomonas sp. | reverse complement strand
ACACCACGACTTGCTGCCCGCTGGAAATACCGCCCAGCACGCCTCCGGCATGATTGGACTGGAATCCATCCGGCGTCATCTGGTCGCGATGTTCACTGCCTTTCTGCGTCACGCTGGCGAACCCTGCGCCGATCTCCACGCCCTTGACCGCATTGATCGACATCATCGCCGCGGCGAGTTCGGCATCGAGCTTGCCGTAGATCGGCTCGCCCCAGCCCGGCGGGACGCCATCGGCGACCGCGACCAGACGCGCACCGACCGAATCACCGGACTTGCGCAATGCATCCATGTACGCCTCAAGCTCCGTCACCTGCGTCGCATCCGGCCAGAAAAACGGGTTGGTCTCGACGGCGTTCCAGTCGTGATTGTGTGGCACCACCTCGCCGATTTGCGCCACATACCCACGCACCTGCACGCCATGCCGCTCCGCCAGCCACTTCTTGGCGATCACGCCGGCAGCAACCCGCATCGTGGTTTCGCGCGCCGACGAACGCCCACCGCCGCGCGGATCGCGCAGGCCGTATTTTTGCAGGTAGGTGTAATCGGCGTGGCCAGGGCGGAACTGTTCGGCAATCCGGGTGTAGTCCTTGCTGCGTGCATCGGTATTGCGGATCAGCAGCGCGATTGGGGTGCCGGTGGTGACGCCCTCGTATACGCCGGACAGGATTTCAACCTCGTCGGCTTCATGCCGCTGCGAGGTATGCCGCGAGGTACCGGTCGCGCGGCGCGCCAGGTCATGCACGAAATCCTCCGGCGTGATCGCAAGACCGGGCGGACAGCCGTCGATCACGCAGCCGATTGCCGGCCCGTGTGATTCGCCGAAGGTGGTGACCCGCAACAGGTGGCCGAAGCTGTTCAAGGGTTAGAACAGCCCCGTTGCAGACTTGGCTTCGCTTGCCATCGTTTCGCGGGCATCGACCAACTTGGCGATCTTCTTGTTGTGCGCGACCAGGTCGGAGCACTCCGCCACGAAGATCCCCATCTGCCCGACCTTGAACTCCACCCAGGCCAGCGGCAGTTCCGGCAGCAACTTGACCAGCGCGTGTTCGGCCTCGCCGACTTCGCAGATCAGCAAGCCATGGCGGTCCAGATGCAGCGGCGCATCGCGCAGGATCCGCAATGCAAGATCCAGGCCGTCGTCGCCCGCGCGCAAGCCGAGCTCGGGCTCATGCGCGTACTCGCTGGGAAGTGCGTCGGTCTCGTCATTGGTGACGTACGGCGGATTGGTCACGATCAAGTCGTAATGCTGGCCGGACAGTCCGGCAAACAGGTCGGACTTGAGCAAGCGCACGTTGTCGGCATGCAGGCGCTGCTTGTTTTCGTTGGCCAGCGCCAGCGCGTCTTCGCTGATGTCGATGCCGTCGACCTGCCACTCCGGGTTGTGATGTCCCATCGCAATCGCGATGCAGCCTGAACCCGTACACAGATCGAGCGCACGTCGCACCTCGTGATCGCGCAGCCACGGCTGGAAACCGGATTCGATCAACTCCGCAATCGGTGAGCGTGGCACAAGCGCCCGCTGGTCTGACTTGAAACTCAAGCCAGCAAACCACGCCTCGCCGGTCAGGTAGGCGGCCGGAATGCGCTCCTCGATGCGGCGCAGGAACAAGCTGAGCACTTCTTCCTTTTCCGCCTCGGTGACCCG
>JBDSIA010000181.1:0-21415 GCA_039918175.1 Thermomonas sp. | reverse complement strand
CCAATTGGCGCGCGATGCGGGCCCGGAAGGCATCGCCGCCAATATCGAAGTGATGCTGCCAAGTACCTGGCTGGAGCGTTTGGCCCAGGACGTGCTGGGCGCGTCTGCGGTGGCGATTACACCGTATAGGCGCGAAATCCTGCGCTGGCGGATCCACGCCTTGTTGCCGCAGCTGCCATTGCCGGACGCGCAGGCCTATCTGGCTGGGGCCGATGCCGCGCGTCGCCGGTTCCAGCTGGCCGACCATCTGGCCGGACTGTTTGGCCGCTACAGCCTCTATCGCCCGGACTGGCTGGCGGCGTGGGCGCGTGGCAACGACCGCGTCCCCGCCGATGCCCGCACCTCACCGCTGCCCTGGCTGTGGAAACGGCTACGCGCCGACATCGACCAACCGCATCGTGGCGAGCGCCTGCAACAACTCGCTGCTGCGTTTGCCGATGAGCATCCGGCGGCGGCCGGGGATGGCTCTGCCCTGCATCTGTTCGGCATCAGTCACTTCGCGCCCGCTGAGCTGGCGGTGTTCGCCGCGTTGTCCGCGCAACGCCCGGTCGCGCTCTACCTGCCCGATCCCTGCCGCGAGCGCGAGTGGATACTCGGGCTACCTGCGGATCGCGGCTGGCTGCATGCCGCCTGGGCCAGCGAACAGCCGGACCAGGCCGATGCCGCGTTCCTGGCGCAGCCACATCCCTTGTTGGCGGCGTGGGGGCGGATGGGCCAGGAATTCCTGCTGTCGCTGGAAGACCATCAGCTGCTGGCCGATGTGCGCGACGCCAGCGATGCCGAAGATTTCAACGTCGCAATGGGGACTCGGTTGCAGCGGCTGCAGGAGAGCCTGCGTCGGCGCGATGTCGCGTTGTTGGCGCCGACTGCGATTGAAGCAGAGGAGCGCAAGGACGCCAGCGTGCGCATCCATGCCTGCCACACCCGCTTGCGCGAACTGGAAGTGTTGCGCGATGCGCTGCTGGATGCCCGGGCCCACTGGCCCGACCTGACCGCGGCCGACATCGTCGTCATGGCCCCCGACATCGCCGCCTATGCGCCCTTGCTGCCGGCCGTGTTTGGCGAGCCAGGCGCGGCCGATGCGCTGTTGCCCTATCACTTGGCCGATGTCCCGCTCACCGCAGCACATCCGCTGTTGCAGGCGTACGCGCGCCTGCTGGATCTGCCCTTGTCGCGTCTGCCGGTCGCCGAAGTGCTGGACCTGCTGCGCACGCCTGCCGTGATGCTGCGTTTCGGGCTGGACCCGGGTGGCGTCGCCCGCATCGAGGGCTGGCTGCGGCAGGCGAACGTGGTGTGGGCGCTGGATGCGGCGCAGCGTGTGCGCGAAGGCTTGCCAGACAATCCGGTGCACAGCTTTGCCTGGGGCGTGGACCGGCTGCTGGCAGCCCACGTATTTGGCCCTGTCGATGACGCGGTGCTGTTGCCGGGCGGCAGCTCGTTGTTACCGGCCGAAGCCGCCATCGAAGGTCCGCAGGCGAGTGAATTGGGTGCCCTGGACAGCCTGCTGACATTGCTGGCCGAGTGGCAACGCGACGCCACCCAGCCGCGACTGGCTAGTGCCTGGGCGAAACGTTTGGAACTGCAGCTCGACGCGCTGTTGCGGGTGCCGCAGCAGGACGCCCCCGGCAACGAGGCCTTGGGCGTCTTGCGCAGCCTGGTGCGCGACATCGCCGACATGCCTGCCAAGGCCGGTCAGGATCCGCAGCTTGAGTTCGCCGTGATCCGGGACGTGTTGCAGGAGGGTCTGCAGGCAGTGCCGGCGCGGCAACGGTTCCTGTCCGGGAGCATGACCGTGTGCGGCATGGTCCCGCAGCGGGCCATTCCATTCCGGCTGGTCGCGGTGCTTGGGCTGGACGAAGGTGCCTTCCCGCGCCCCGACCGCAGCGACGGCTTGGACCTGATGGCGCGACATCGCCGCAGTGGTGATCGCGGCCTGCGCGACGACGACCGCTGGCTGTTCCTGGAAACCGTGATGTCTGCGCGCGAACGGCTGCATCTGAGTTACATCGGTGAGGGCGTGCGCGACGGCAAGTCGCGCAATCCTGCTGCGCCGTTGGCAGAGCTGATGGCTGCACTAGATCAGCACGCGCCACCGCAGCCATGCGCCGAAGGCGAGGGGCCGAAGCCGCAGCGGCCGTGGCTCGTGCGGCATCCGTTGCAGCCGTTCGACCCGCGCTATTTCGATGGCGAGGATCCGGCACTATTCAGCCATCGCGATGCACTCGCCGTGGCATCCAATCCCGGGCAGGAAATCCCGCCGGTATTCGCCGACCTGCTCAAGCCATTCGTCGAGTGCACCACAGCAACGCCACCCGTGGCGACCCTGCAAATTTCAACGGTACTGGGCTACTTCCGCGACCCGGCCAAACAGTTGTTGCGTGACGGCCTCGGACTGCGTCTGGATGCCAGCGATCAGCACCAAATCGAGGAACCGCTGGATGCCACGCTGCCGGCCATCGCCCGGCTTCCGCAACGCCTGCTGCGGATGGCGATTGAAAAAGAGATGACGACGATGCCCGAGCATCCGCCCGCATGGCTGGCCGATGCAGGCCTGCTGGCCAGTGGGCGTCCGGGTGTTGTGGCGTGGCTGGACTTGCGCGAGAAAACGAATGCCACGTTGCAGCAAGCATCGGGATTGTCGGTGTTCGATGACGGCTGGCCGTTGCCATGGCCGATGGTCGAGACCGCGATCAACGGATGGCGCCTGACTGGCAGGCTGCCCGACGTCGTGATCGGGCCTGATGGCGCACCTTGCGTGCTCGCGCTGCTGCCGGGCAAGAAGATCAAGGAACTCGATTACGGCAAGCGGATCCCGCTGTTCCTGCAATGGGCGCTGCTGCGGCTCGATCCCGCGTTCGTGGATCGTTCCGTCGAGATCATCTGGCTGCTGAAAGAACCGGCCGGCGATGACGCGCCGTGGCAGCCATGGGAGCAGGCATGGCAGCAGGCCGACGCCACGCATCGCGAATCGATGCGCGCACAGCTCGCGGCCAGTGCCACCGACTTGCTTGCATTGTTCATGCAGGCGCAGGAACAGCCATCGGCATATTTCCCCAAGACCGCGTTCGCCCGCAATCCTGCCACTGAGTGGAACAGTGGATTCAACAAGAAAGGCGAACGCGATTACGCACCGGGATACGCGCGATTGCTGGCAGGCGACGTCACCTTTGCCGATGCAGCCGAACAGGCCGCCTTGCAGGTCGTGGTCGATCGCATCGAGCTCGCGCTCGCGCTGCCACTGAAGGATGTCGCATGACGACATCGGATTGGCGCGCGTTGGATCTCTCAGCGGGCGGCCGCAGTCTGGTCGAGGCCAGTGCCGGCACCGGCAAGACCTGGACGATTGCTGCGTTGTACCTGCGGCTGCTGCTGGAGCCGCGTGAGGGCGGGCCGATCAGTGCACGCAGCATTGTGGTTTCAACATTTACCGATGCCGCTGCACAGGAACTTCGCCAGCGCATCCGCGCGCGCCTGCAGGGTGCACAGGAACTGATGGCGCGTGCGCGGCATGTGCCCGACGAACTGCTGGGTCGTGACCTGCAGGACGACCAAGTCCTGCAGTGGTTGCGCGGGTGTTGCCTGGCCGCCGATGGCAGCGTCGATGCGGGCAAAATCGATGGCTTCAATCTGCGTCTGCAACTGGCATTGGCCGAACTCGACCAAGCGCCGATCGGTACCTTGCACGCGCTGTGCCAGCGCATCCTGCGTGAACAACCCTTCGCCAGCGGGATGGGCTTCGGCCAAGTTGAATTGGTGGCCGGCAGTGAGCTGGATGGTGAGCTGGTCGATGATTTGTGGCGGCAACTCGCGCAGTCGCCTGCGCGGCTGTCGGCGGAACAAGAGGTGTGGTTCGACGCACGCCGCCAGAAACTTACCCGCGCATTGGGCGAGGCACTCAAGCCGGGTGTCGACGTGCCGTGTCCGCCGGAGCCAAACATCGATTCGTTGTTGCAGCCGGAAATGGCGGTCGCGCTGCGCGAATACGCGGCAGATGCCAGCTGGTTCAAGCGTGGCGACAGCAAGTGGCGGAAGGGTTTGGTCGGACTGGCGGACTGGATCGAAACAAAAGACAGATCCCGGCTGCCTGACGCAAGGGTGATTGATGCGTTGGACCAGCCGATTGACAAACAGATCAAGCCTGCACGTCTTGCCGAAGCAGAAGTCGACCATGTATTCGTGTTCGCCATGCAAGCCGCTGATCTGCTTTCAACCGCGCCGGCAATCTTCCGCGCCCGCGGCTTGGCCGAATTCGCGCCGCAGCTGCGCGCCTTGCGTGACGTGCGCATGCAGGCACGCGGACAACTCAGCTTCGATGCGGTGATAGCGCGTGTGCATGCGGCCTTGCTGGGATCGCCGGGCTTGGCCGATGCGCTGCATGCACAGTGGCCGGTCGCGCTGGTCGATGAGTTCCAGGACACCGACCGTTTGCAATACCAGATCCTCGACCGCATCCATCGCGATGCGCCGGACGATCCGCGCGGGCAGATACGTGGACGGCTGGTGATGATCGGCGACCCCAAGCAGGCGATCTACCGTTTCCGTGGCGGCGACATCGACGCCTACCTGCGTGCCGCCAGCAATGTGGATGCCGCGGCCGTCATGCATCTCGACACCAATCATCGTTCGGCGCGCGGGTATGTCCAGGCCTGCAATGAACTGTTCGATATCGTCGGACATGCCCTGTCCGCCGACCCGCAACACATGATCGGCTATCGCGACGTAGCGGCTAGTGCGCGCCGCGATGCCAAGCCACTTCGGATCGAGGGCGTCCCGGTTTCGCGGCCCTTGGTGTTCCATTACCTGGAAGCAGCACCCGCGAGCGTGGATGAACGTCGCGCCACTGCGCTGGACGCCTGCGCAGATCACATCGTGCAACTGCTTGCGGGCGATCACGCGATCGGTGAAGCCCCATTGCAGCCGGGCGACATCGCCGTATTGCTGCCCCAGAACAAGCAGGTCAGCGCGTTGCGGATGCGCCTGCACGCGCGTGGCGTGCCTTGCGTGGGCGGAGGGCGCAGCAGCGTGTTCGCCACCGATTGGGCGCGTGAGTTGCAACTGCTGCTGCATGCCGCTGCGCAACCGGCTGAGCCCGGGCTTGTGCGCGCGGCATTGACCACGCGCATTGGCGGCCTTGATTATCAGACGCTGCGTTCGCTTGCCGATGCCGGGCATGACGCGCAGTGGCAGCAATACCCGGATCGCTTCGCCGCGCTGCATGCACGTTGGGCCTCCTGCGGCGTGCTGGCGGTGGTGAAAGAGCTCATCGATGTCGCCGCTTGCCGACTGATGGCCGCGCAGGATGGGGAGCGCGCCCTGACCGATCTGCGCCATCTCGGCGAACTGCTGCAGGCCCAGGAAGCGCGCCAGCCCGGTCATTCGCAATTGCTGGCCTGGCTGTCGGCACAACGCGATGGCGACTGCAGCGACAGTGAGGACGCTGCCAATGGTCGCGAACTGCGCATCGAATCCGATGCCAGGCGCGTGCAGTTGATGACCCTGCATGCAGCCAAGGGCCTGGAGTTTCCGGTCGTGCTGCTGCCACTGATGTGGGACAACGCCAGCCACCAATCGCCCGGCCATCATGGCTTCGTGGTCGTCACCGATCCGGTGACCGGCATCCGCCAGCTGCGCAACGATGCCGACGCATGCGAGCAGGCCAGGCGCGAAGACCAGGAGGAACGCTTCCGCCTGCTGTATGTCGCGCTGACCCGCGCCGAACACGCCTGCCATGTCTATGCACTGCCGACGGAGCGACCCTGCGATGGACGCAAGGGAAGTACCGCACTGCAGGATCCGCAGCGTTCCCCGTTGGATGCCTTGCTGGTGCGCGCAGAAGCAGCGCTTGGGAAACAACGCAGCCTGCAGGATGCAAGCGGGCACATCGCGTGGCAGTTGGGCTGGCCTGAAACGACGGACAAGTATCAACCTGATATCGAACCGCGAAAGCCAGTGCAGGTCAGGCCTGAGCCACTCCCTGCCCAACTGGTGCGACGCCACAGTTTCAGTTCATTGCTGCGCGGCAGCCATGGAGTGCAAGAAGAGCATGCCGCCACCGATGAGGCCCCGACCCTGATCGAAGGCCTCATCGAAGAACATGTGCCAGACGAACTTGTCCCCGCGCATCCAGAACTTGCTGCGCTGACGCATTGGCGCGGCACTGAATTCGGCTTGGCCCTGCACGATGTGCTTGAACAGCGCCGTGTTGGCCTGCCAATCCGCGAGCAACCGAAACTGGTGCGTGACTGCCTGCGCATGCATGGCGTGCGGCCATGGCAGGAAGGTTCCGAACTGGAGCATATGCTGGACAGCGTTGCGCAGCGGCTGGACGCAACCCTGGACACCGAACTGCAACCTGGCTTGCGCCTGTCGGCCTTGCCCGCGCATGCGCTGCGCGCTGAAATGGGCTTCGAATATCTGTTGGGCGATGCATCCACCGAAGGCTTGCGTGCGGCATGCCGCGCCGCTGGCGAAGACAATCTGATGCCGGTATTGATCACGCACACATTGCGCGGCCTGATGAACGGCAAGATCGACCTGGTGTTCGAGCACGCCGGGCGCTTCCATGTCCTGGACTGGAAGGGCAACTGGCTCGGCGACCAGCTGGAAAATTACGCACCCGCTGCGCTGCCCGCGGCGATGGACGTGCATCACTATCGCCTGCAGGCATTGCTGTATACGGTCGCCCTGCATCGCTACCTGCGCACGCGGCTGGGCGCAGCCTACCGGCCATCCGAACACCTGGGCGATCCTGTGTATCTGTTCCTGCGTGCGGTCGGGCTGGCACCCGATGCGGGTGTGTGGACCCAGCACTTCAGTCCATTCCTGATCGAAGCCGTGGATGCTGCCCTGGCCGGCAAACCGGAGGTGTCCGCATGACCGGGTTCGGCTTCCAGCGTGGTCGAGGAGAACTTCAGGAAGACGCATGGGGGCCCTTGCAGCGGGCGTTGCATCGCTGGGTCATCGCCCATGGCGGCTCGCCACTGCTCGCGCGCACTGCGGCCCGGGCCAGCCTTGCCGATGCGCGGGCGGATGCCGCATTGGCACTGGCCGGTCCGGATGCGGGCTGGCAGGGATTGCCGCCGCCCACCGATGACGAGATCGATTCGCTGCGCCAGGACCCAATGGTCGGCAATGGCAGCAGCAATGCCGCGACCGCTTTCGTCATTGATCGGCAGGCCCGGTTCTACCTGTGGCGCAACTTCATCCGCGAACGCCATATTGGCGAGCGACTTCGGGAGCTTCGGCAATCGTCTTCGGCTGATACGGGCGCGTTCGATGAGATCGCACTGGACATGCTGTTTGGCACTGCCGTATCCGGCTACGACAGCGCGCAACGTGCTGCCGTTCGCCAGTTGTCGCATCGCCGCTTCGGGGTGCTGACCGGCGGGCCCGGGACCGGCAAGACCACCACCGTGCTGCGCATGCTGCTGATGGCGCAACAGCACCGCCAGCAGGCTGGGCTGGCACCGGCGCGGATCGCGATCGCCGCGACCACCGGCAAGGCGGCGCAGCGCTTGCTGGCATCGTTGCAGGACGGCAAGCGCGCACTGCAGTCGCGGCTGCAGCGCCTGGATTCCAGTACACACACGCACAGCTGGAGCACGCCATTGGCCCAGTTGCCAGCCAGCGACGCCCTGACCTTGCACAGCTTGCTTGGCTATCGCCCTCGCGATGGCCGCTTCACCCGCAACCGCGATCTGCCGCTGGATGCCGACATCGTGGTGGTGGATGAAGCCTCGATGCTCGACCTGAACCTGCTGGACGCCTTGCTGCAGGCGCTTCCCGGCAGCGCTCAATTATTCCTGGTTGGCGATGCCGATCAACTCAACTCGATCGGCACCGGGTCGGTGCTGCTGGACCTGGTCGCGGCGATGCAAGGCAGCGATGACCTGGTGCGCCTGCAACATGGTTTTCGTGCGCAGTCGCCGCAATTGCCGCGCCTGCTGGCTGCGGCACGGACCGGCGATGTCGAAGGGTTCACCTCTGCGTTCGATGGCGTCGACGCCTGTTGGCATCGGGTCACTACGCCTGCGCAACTCGCCGTCCGGTTGGACGCATGGGGTCAGCGACTGGCTGATCTGCCGTCGCTGCGGGAAGGTCGGGCGCTTGATGAAGCCGACGCACTGGTCGCACTGGATGCACTGGCATCGCATCAGTTGTTGTGCGCCCTGCGCGAGGGCGGCTTTGGCGCGGTGCAGGCCAATGCCGTCATGGAGCGCCTCCTGCGCAGGCACTGGCAGCAGCCCGCGCAGGCAACCTGGTATCCGGGCCGCGCCGTCATGGTCACCCGTAATGACTACGCCTTGAAACTGTTCAATGGCGATGTCGGCGTCTGCCTTGCCGATGCCGATGGCAGCCTGTGGGTCTGGTTCGAAGTCGGTGCCAGCGCGGGTGATGTGGATGTTGACGTGCGCGGCGCACGTGCGTTTGCACCCGCCGCACTGCCGGCGCACGAAAGCGCATTTGCGATCACCGTGCACAAGAGCCAAGGCTCCGAATACGCCAACGTCGCCCTGCTGCTGCCGCCCGCCACCCAGCACCAGGTGTTGACCCGGCAGATGGTCTACACCGGGCTTTCGCGGGCGCGGCAAGGCATCGAACTGTGGAGCGGCGACGGCGCGTTGGCGACCGCGTTGGCCACCCCCGTCCGGCGGATTGGCGGCCTGCAGGACGCCTGCTGATGGTCAGGGCCACGGGCGGGGGCTGCGGGCGCAGCTGATGCTGCGCCGCACCAATTTGAAGGAGTGTTTGCCGGTAATACCGGCTATTTGCTGCGCAAGCCTTTGTTCCTTCAGCAAATTCAGCCTTCGGGGTTGACATACCCATAGTGTGACGGCGATAACACAACCCTGTCCGCACCTGCTTCCGGGGATGTGCGGCGTAATGATCCACACGCAATTCCATGGCCCGTTTCGATACCGATGCGACGGTGTCGAGGGCGTTTTTTGCGTTGTGAATCACACATTTTGACGATCAGACATTGGGGATCATATGAGCGGCTTCAAGAACAAGAGTGGGTCTGCCACTTCACGGCGCAAGCGCGTCATCAAGGTGGCTCCGATGACCCGCGCGGTGCGCATGGCCTTGGCGGCTTCGCTGGCGGCGCTTGCGCTGGGCACCAGTGGTGGTGCTTTCGCCGCGGGCTGCAAGACCCCGACCGCGTTGACGGCGCCCTGCACGTCGGCTGCGGCTGATGTCACCCCGGTGCTCGACCTGACCCTCGTTCCGCATGCGGCCGCGCCTTTCGCGTCGATCATGCCGCTGGCGATCAGTCAGTCCAGTGCGGGTGATGTGGTGATCGACAACGCCGACCCGATCAGCGAGTACAACGTCTATTCAAGCTCCACGGCCATTTATGGCTACAGCAGTGGTGGCAGCGTCGACATCACCAACCAGGCGACCGGTACGCTTGAAGCCATCTCGGTGTTCGGCAACGCGACCGGTATCGAGGCTTATGCCTATGGCGATGTCAGCATCGACAATGCCGGCGACACGTATGTGTTGTCGGTATACGGGGATGCGATCGGCCTTTATGGCTATTCAATCACCGGTGATGTGTCGATCAGTAACAGCGCCGATGTCACCGCCATTTCCTACCTGGGGCTGGCCGACGGCATCTTCGCCTCGGGCGCGGACGTGGATGTCAGCAACAGCGGCGACATCACGGCCACCAGTGTTTATGGCAATTGGGCGGCCGGCATCGAGGCCCAAGCCACCGATCTGACCTCGGTCGACAACAGCGGCTCGATCTACGCCTATACCGGCGTTGCCGGCGCGCACGCCTATGGCATCTACGCCACCGGCGATGTGGTCGAAGTGAGCAACAGTGGCAACATCGAAGCCCAGGGCTACTACGCCACCGGCATCGAGGCGCGGGGCGACAGTTCGATCACGATCACCAATGACGGGGACATCGTCGCTGGTAGTGCCTACTACAGTGCGGTGGCCACCGGCATCAATGCGACCAGCATTAATCCGGATGGCGAGATCGCGATCACCAACAACGGCAGCATCGCGGCCAATGGCTATTTCGGAGGCACCGGCATCGCGGCGACCGCGACCGGCATCGGTGGTTCGGCCAGCATCACCAACACCGGCTCGATCTACGCGTCGCAATACAGCAGCAATGGCTACGGCGCCTACGGCATGGTCGCGTCTGCCGATGGCGATGCCTCGGTCGTCAACAGCCTGACCGGCACGATCACCGCCTATACCCCGGGCGTGGCCGGCGGCGCGATCGCGCTGTCGTTTGCAGGTGATGCCAACGCGACCAATGCCGGTGACATCGACGTCTACGGCTACCAGGGTGCCGATGGCATCGTGTCGTTTGCGCAGAATGGTTCCGCATACGCCGCCAACACCGGCACCATCGAGGTGGGCAGCGGTTACACCGGCCACGGCATCGATGTCGGTGGCCTGGAGGGTGCAACTGCCGTCAACAGCGGTACCATCCTTGCCGACGCATGGTATGCCTACGGTATCAACGCAAATTCCGGCAATGGTGATGTGTCGGTGAACAACGCCGGCTCGATCGATGCGATATATACCGGTACTTACAGTGGCAGGAATGCCTTCGGCGTTTTCGCCACCAGCGTCCAGGGCGACGTGTCGGTCGTCAACAGCGGCGATATCAATACGAATATCACGCGTCAGTCGGTCGGCATCTTTGGCCGCTCCGACTATGGCGATGTGACCGAAACGAACAGTGGCACGATCTCGGCCTACAGCTATCTCAGCACGGCCGTGGGCATGTTCGCGCGGGCTGATTACGGCACGGCGGAAGTGGACAACAGCGGCAGCGTCTCGGCCGAGTCCTATTACGGCAATACGTTCGGTGTGCTGGCGCGCGGTGAGTACTCGCAAGTCAGCAACAGCGGCGACATCGATGCGATCGGATTCCTTGCGGCCACCGGCATTGCCGCGCGCTCCTACTACGGGACCAGTGTCACCAATACGGCTGGCAACATCAGCGTCTATGCACTGGGAACCGCCATCGGCATCGACGCACAGTCCTTCTATGGCGATGTGGACGTCGTCAATGCAAGCGACATCCAGGCTGAAGGTGTGTATTACGGCGGCACCGGCATCTACGCCATTGCCTACGGCGATGCCACGGTCAGCAATGCGGGGGACATCTACGCAACCTCGCACTATGGGAGCGCCGCGGGTATCAATGGCTACGCTATCTTGGGCAATGCAGTGGTCTCCAATAGCGGCGTGATCGCTGCGGAGGCTTACTACGGCAATGCATTCGGCATCCAGGCCTACAGCGGAGTTGGCGATGTGTCCGTCGCCAACTCGGGACAGGTCCTCGCTCATTCAGAATACGGGACGGCGTTGGGCGTGATCGCCTACTCGGTGCTGGGCAATGCAGCCGTCGTCAACACCGGCATGATTGAGGCAACCGGTTACGATGCTTACGGCATCGTTGCCTTGGCAGATTTGGACGCCTCGGTGACCAACAGCGGCCAAGTCACCGCAACTTCCGAGTATGCGGCGGTAGCCATCCTCGCCAACGCTTATGGCGATGCGACTGTCAGCAACTCGGGTGATATCGAAGCGATCTCGGCCTATGGTGCAGCAACGGGCATCTTCAGTGGCTCTGTATCGGGCGATGCACATGCCAGCAATAGCGGCAACATCGACGCAAACGGATACCTTGCGGCCACCGGCATAGCCGTTCGCTCCTACTACGGAGCCAGTGTCACCAACACTGGTGGAAACATCAGCGCTTATGCGTTGGGGAACGCCATTGGCATTGACGCCCAGTCCTACGACGGCGATGTGAACGTCTCCAACGCAAGCGATATCCAGGCTGAAAGTGGGTATTACACCGGCATCGGTATAAGCGCCATTGCTTACGGCGATGCGACGGTCAGCAATGCGGGGGATATCTACGCAGGCTCGCCATACGGCAGCGCCATCGGCGTTTTGGGCTACTCAGTGCTGGGCAATACGGCAGTCTCCAATAGCGGGACGATCGAGGCGACCGGCTATTACGGTGCGTACGGCGTCGCAGCCTTCTCATACCTGGGAGACGTCTCGGTAAGCAACAGCGGCCAAGTCACCGCGACTTCTCCGTATACGGCGGTCGGCATCCTCGCCGGCGCCTATGGTGACGTGACGGTCAACAATTCGGGCACCATCATGGCGATCGCCGATGGCGGCGATGCCAGCGTAGCGGCCGTGCAAATGGAATCGCTGTATGGCCAAAGCACCCTCAACAACGCCAGCACCGGCTCGATCAGCGTCGATGGAACCGAGGGGTATGCCTTTGCCGTGGTCGGCAGCGATGCAGTGGACATCATCAACAACAGCGGCCTCATCACTGGCGCAGTCACGCTCTATGGTGGCGACGATGTTTTCAACAACCTCAGTGGTGGTGTGTGGGATGTGGGCGCTACATACAGCACGGATTTCGGCGATGGCGACGACACCATCAACAACCGGGCCGGCGGCCTCATTCGCTTTGACGGCGGTGCGATCTACCTTGGAAGCAGCGTTGACGGCAATGCCTTCAACAACAGCGGCACGATCAAGGTCAATGGCGACAGCCTGATCGACATGGGATCCGGCCCTGTAGCCCTGGTCCCGTCCTTGAATCCCCTACCACTCATCAACAACGGCGTAATCGACATGGTCGACGGCGTCGCCGATGACAGCCTGACCATCGTTGGCGACCTGGGCGGGAATGGATCGCTCAATATCGACGTCATGGTGCCCAATGGCCCGGCTGACGAGTTGCATGTGGATGGCAGCGTGGTGGCTGGGGCGGTGCAAACCGTGAACGCCTACTTCAGCCCGTCCCTGCTGGTCGCGGCGCAGACTGGCGCATTTGTGGACTTCGGCTTCGTGAGCGGGAATTCGACTGCCGGTTCTTTCGTGGGTGGCAATGTCATCGGGTATGACCCAAGCAACTTCCTTGCTCTGGATGTTGTCATCACCAGCCAGATCAATACCGCGAATACCGCCGATGACGTGTTTTCGATCGGCGTGGATGTGACCGGCCTGAACGATACCGGCACCCTTGCGGCGTCGGTTGCGTCCGGCGCGGCGGGCATGCTCAATGCACAGATTGGCACCTTCAAGCAGCGCATGGGCGTGAACCCGTATGGCGACGCGGACAAGGTGATGAGCGCCTTCTTCCGCACTTACACCAGCGAAGGCGATGTCAATCCCACGCACGCGATGACCAACTTCGGCCAGGGCGGCCATTTCGATTATGACCAGAGCGTGTGGGGTCGCGAAGTCGGGGTGAACGCCAACCTGTATGGCAACTTCCATGCGGGCGTGGTCCTCGGTACAGCAGATGGCCGCCAGCGGTTGACTGGTGCCGGCATCGGCCAGAACCGCATGGATGGTTCGACGTTCGGCGTGTATGCGACCTGGTTCGCGCCGCAGGGTTTCTACGTGGACGTCTCCGGTCGCTGGATGGCAGTGGACGTGCGCTCGACCTCGGCAGCTGGCACGCTGCAGACCCGCGCGCACACCGGGGCGTGGAATATCGAATCCGGCTACCAGTGGACGCTTGGCGGCCTGTCGATCGTCCCGCAGTTGCAGTACACCCGCACCAAGGTCGACGGCGTGCGTCCGATCTACGGCAGCGCGGCTACGTTCGAATCCCACGGCGGCACCTCGTCGCGCGGTCGCGTCGGCGTCGAAGTCAACAAGACCTTCGAGTCCGGCGGCATCCGCTGGACGCCGTACGGCTCGATCAACGCGATCCGCGAATTCGACGGCGACATGAACTACACCGTGGCCAACGTCTTCAATGGCGGCACCGGCACCAAGGGCACCAGCACCATGGCGGAACTTGGCTTGGGCGTGCAGAAGGGAGCTTGGGGCTTCACCATCGGTGCCAACTGGCTTGATGGCGGGGCCTACAAGAGCACCGTCGGCGGCCAGGCGCTGGTTCGGTTCGCCTGGTAAGGCAGCGTCATATACGGGCCTGGCGCGATGCCAGGCCCGCGGCATAGGCAGTTGGAAGACTACGTGGCAAACGAAAAATCCCCAGACGCAACACCGATCCAGGAAGCTCCCGAGAAGGCTGAAATCGATACTGGCCTTGACCAGGTTGGTGTGGAACCCGCGGGTGCTGCAGCACCAGCGACCGCCGCAGCTGCGGTTCCCGCAGCCAGGCAACCGAAAGATCTGACCAAGCTCAAAGTCGAGAAAAGCTGCTCGCGCGGACTTGCGGGCTGGTTGGCCCAGCACAAGATGTCACTGGCTATTTCGTCCTACCAGACCGGGCGCATCTACCTGGTCGGTAGCGACAAGCAGGGCCGGGTGTCGTTCTTCGAGCGCATTTTCGAGCGCGCGATGGGTATTGTGGGTAATGCTCAGCGCATTTACCTGGGTGGCCTGTACCAGTTGTGGCGGTTCGAGAACGTGCTGCGTCCGAACGAGGTCATCCACGGACAGTTCGACAAGTGCTACGTGCCGCGCAATGCACAGACCATCGGCGACCTGGACATCCATGAGCTCGGCATCTGCAGCAATGGCAAGGTGGTGTTCGTCAACACCAAGTATTCCTGCCTCGCGGAACTGAGCCAGACCCACAGCTTCAAGGCGATCTGGAAGCCGAAGTTCATCAGCAAGCTGGCGCCGGAGGATCGGTGCCACCTCAATGGTTTGGCGATGGTCGACGGCCGCCCGAAATACGTCACTGCGGTGTGCAAGAGCGACAGCGTCGACGGTTGGCGTGACCGCCGCCAGGACGGCGGTGTGGTGATCGACGTGGACACCGACGAAATCGTCTGCGATGGCCTGTCGATGCCGCATTCGCCGCGTTGGCACAACGGCAAGTTGTGGGTGTTGAATGCCGGTACCGGCTACCTCGGTTGGGTTGATTTCAAGACCAAGAAATTCGTCCCACATGCTTTCGTGCCGGGCTTTGCCCGTGGCTTGTCGATCATCGGCAATGTCGCCGCCGTCGGTCTCTCCAAGCCGCGCAACCAGCGTTTCGAAGGCTTGCAGCTGGACGAGGAACTGAAGAAACGCGATGCCGAGCCATGGTGCGGCGTGCAGATCGTCTCCTTGACCAATGGCGATGTATCGAATTGGATAAGGTTCGAAGGCGACATCACCGAAATCTTCGATATCAGCTTCCTGCCGAATGTGAAAAACCCGATGATGATCGGCTTGCGGACTGCAGAGATTCGCGACCTGATCACGTTCGAATCCGACCTGCCCATCGCCGAGGCTGCTACCGCATGAACCGCATCATCCTTGCCTGTCTGGCTGCAGTGTCATTCATGTCGATGAATGGAAATGCCCGAGCCCAAGTCAAAGCTGTGCCATCATCGGCAGTGATGAAAGCGCCGAGCCCGGCCGAAGTGATGTTCAAGGCGTGGGACCTGGATCACAACGGCAGTTTGTCCCAAGCGGAATTCCGCAGTGGTTGGCAGCAGATACGCCGCGCCACGCAGCTGCAAGTGCGCCTGCGCGAGCAGTTCACCGCGGTCGATCTCAACAAGAGCGGCGCGATCGAGGCAAACGAATATGCCGGGCTGTTGCTGGTCAAGCAGGCCGGTAAGTCAGCGCCACTGCTGGCGACGTTCGACGGCAACCGCGACGGCAAGTTGCAGTGGGACGAATATTTGAAATTCGTGGGCGCGCTTGCGCCCCAGAACGAAAGGAAGGGCACGTCCCGTTGAAGGTGGAAATCACCCGGTCTCTCGCAGCGACGCGCCACGAACGGAATCAGCACTACAGCTTCAATCTCTTCAGCCTGCCGGCGCACCAGCGCCCGGTCTTGATCATTACGGAGAACATGCCATGAAAGTCCAGATCTGTTTATTGAGTCTTGCCGTCGCTTCTGGACTTGCCATGTCAAGTTCGGTGGATGCCGCCGGAAACCAGAGGGCAGCTGCCATCAGTCGCGCCACGGCCATGATCAATGGCACTGCCGCCAATGCGGTGCGTCGCGCCAACGCCGATGCGTTCCAGGCCAGCGACGCCATCGTCGATGCCAATGGCACCGAGCACGTCCGTTTCCAGCGCACCTACCGCGGGCTGCCGGTGATCGGTGGCGACTTCGTCGTGCATTCGCGCAACGGCCAGGCCGCCAAGGTCAGCCAGACCCTGAAGACCGCCGCGCGGCCGTCAACCACGCCGCGCATCAACAGCGACCAGGCGATCGTGGAAGCCGGCGCCCGCTTCGCTAGCCGCTTCGTCGGTGCGCCGTCGTCGCACTTGGTGATTTACGCGCGTGGCGACAGCCCGGTGCTGGCCCATGAAGTGATCCTCAAAGGCATCAAGGCGGACCAGACGCCAACCGAGATGCATTACTTCATCGATGCCCGCAGCGGCAAGATCCTTGACCAGTGGGATGGCGTGGAAACCGCGCTGCCAGGTCCGGGCAGTACGTGCACCCCGACCGCTGCAATCGGCACGGGTGCATCGCTGACCTTGGGCAACGTCACCATCAATACCGGCAAGTGCGGCACCCAGTATCAGCTGATTGACACCACCCGCGGTAGCGGCAAGACCACTAACATGGCACTCAGGACCGCCGGGCTTGGCAGTGATTTTGTGGACGCCAACAACGCCTGGGGCAATGGCCTGCTCAGCAATTCGCAGACGGTCGCCGCGGATGCCCATTTCGGCGTCGCCATGACCTGGGATTATTTCAAGATCGTGCATGGCCGCAATGGCATCGCCAACAATGGCAAGGGCGCGCTAAGCCGCGTGCATTACGGCCGCAACTATCAGAATGCCTTCTGGAGTGAGGGCTGCTTCTGCATGACCTTCGGTGACGGTGACAACGGTGCGTCGATCCTGCCGCTGGTCGCGCTGGACGTCGCCGGCCACGAAATGTCGCATGGTGTGAACAGCCGCTCTGCCAACCTGAAGTACAGCGGTGAATCCGGTGGCCTGAACGAAGCGAACTCCGACATCTTCGGCGCCATGGTCGAGTACCGCACCAACAGTGCCAGTGACAAGCCCGACTACGTCATCGGTGAGCAGCTGTTCCCCAACAACGCCGACATGTCCAGTGCAATCCGCTGGATGTTCAAGCCATATCTGGATAAAAGGTCGCCCGATTGCTACGTACCGACCCTTGGCACCCTTGATGTGCATTACAGCTCTGGCGTCGCCAATCACTTCTACTACCTGCTTGCTCAAGGCGCGGTCGTGCCTGCCGGCTTTGGTGCTGGCACATGGGCCAACCTGAGCACGGCGTCGATGGTGTGCAATGGCAATACCTCGCTCGCTGGCATCGGCCGGGCCAAGGCCGAGAAGATCTGGTACCGCGCACTGACCGTGTATTTCACGTCCTCGACGAACTACAAGGGTGCCCGTGCGGCAACCATTAGCGCGGCCACCGACCTTTACGGTGTCACTACCGCCAATGCGGTAGCCGCGGCGTGGAGCGCGGTCAACGTCAATTGACCTGACCTGCAAGGAATAAGCGAACGGCCCGCGCAAGCGGGCCGTTTCGTTTGCGCGAAGGCAGGGAATCCCGTCTTGAGAAAATGGTTGCGAGATGGTGCGCCCGGAGGGATTCGAACCCCCGACCAATGGCTTCGGAAGCCACTACTCTATCCGGCTGAGCTACGGGCGCATGCCGCGCGGCAGAGCCTTGCCGCGGGGGCGCATTCTCGCATGATTGCCACCTTGCGTGGCGCTGCTACGCTTGTCCTATGCCTTACGAACGACACCATCCCCCGCTTCCACCACCTCTTGTGCCGGTAGCGCGCTGGCGCGAACGGCTTGACCAGTACTGGCAGCTGGTACGTGGCGACCGGCCCATCGGATGGCTATTGCTGCTCTGGCCAACCTGGTGGGGGCTATGGCTGGCCGCGAAGGGCAAGCCGCCGTTGTGGCCGCTGCTGGTATTCACGCTTGGGGTCTGGCTGACGCGTTCCGCAGGCTGCGTGATCAACGACTATGCCGACCGCTGGCTGGATGGCGCGGTGGAACGCACGCGCCAGCGCCCGCTGGTAAGTGGTGCGGTCTCCGGTCGCGAGGCGTTGGCGGTGTTCGCCGGGTTGATGCTGGTTGCGTTCGGGCTGGTACTCACGATGAACCGCCTGACCATCTACATGAGCGTGGTGGGCGTGATGCTTGCCGCCAGCTATCCGTACCTGAAGCGGCATACCTACCTGCCACAGGTCTACTTGGGCATGGCGTTCGGCTGGGGCATCCCTATGGCATTCGCGGCGATCACCGGCAAGGTACCGGCCATCGCGTGGGTGCTGTACTTGGCCAATATCTTCTGGGCCACGGCATACGACACCTGGTATGCGATGGTCGATCGCGACGACGACCTGCGGATGGGCGCGAAGTCCACCGCGATCCTGTTGGGCGATATGGATCTGATTGCACTGGGCGTGCTGTACGCCTGCATGCTGATTGCACTGCTTCTGGTGGGACGTCAGGCCGGGCTTGGCATTTGGTACTGGGCGGCACTGGTGGTCGCAGTGGTCTTGATCGCCTGCGAATTCCTGATTGCACGCAGCCGTGGCCGCGATGCGTGCTTCCGTGCATTCGTGCACAACCATTGGGTGGGCGCCACTGTCTTCGTCGGCATCGCCCTGGACTTCGCACTGGCGACACCCTAATCACTGCGCAGAATCAGGCCACGCGGGCGCACACCCACGCATCCACGCGCCCGGCGCCTGCGGCCAGCAGGACCCGGGCAGCCGCATGCAGGGTGGCGCCCGTGGTCATCACGTCGTCGATCAGCACGATGTGAGCGGGCAGCGATACGCCGGGCACCATACGGAATGCACCGCGCAGGTTGCGCTTGCGTGCATCCGCGTCAAGTCGGGATTGCGCGCTGGTCGACTTTGATCGTTCCAACGCCCGATGCAGCAGTGGCAACTTCAGTGCACTTGCCAGCGGGCGTGCCAGCTCCAAAGCCTGATCGTAGCCACGCCGACGCAATCGCTCGCGATGCAGGGGAAGCGGTAGCAGCACGTCGGGTCGTGTGAGTTTTGCGCAGCGATCCGCCATCGCCTGCGCCAGTACGCGGCCACTCGCGAAATCGTGATGGAACTTGAGGCGTGGCAGCAATCGATCCAGTGGAAACGCATAGTCGAATACGGCATGCGTTTCCGTTAGTGGGGGCAGATGTTGCAGGCAGCCGCCACAGGTTCCGGGGCTGGGCAATGGCAAAGCACAACGCAGGCAGGCTGGCCCTTGCCACGGCAGTGCCGCATGGCATGCACGGCACAGGTCGCGCCCGTCCTGCCCGGCTTCGCCACAGACCATGCAGTGCAATGCGAACAGCCAGCGCAAGGGGGCTTGATGGCTGCCGTCAACTTTCAGGGGTTGGTTAAGGTTGACAGTGAGGCTCATGGTTTCCAGACTGCTGCATTGCCCACGCCGAAGTCCCTCGGGGAAGCCCCATGCCTGCCGTCAGTCTTGCACCCACCAGCCAGTTTCCGGTTCGCCACGACTGGTCGCGCGCCGATGTCGAAGCCCTGTTCGCGCTGCCATTCACTGAGCTGCTGCACGTGGCCGGCGCTGCGCATCGCCAGCACTTCGACCCGGCCGAGGTGCAGGTCAGCACCCTGCTCTCTGTCAAGACCGGCGGTTGTCCGGAGGATTGCGGCTATTGCCCGCAGGCTGCGCGCTATCACACAGGCGTGGATGCGACCAAGCTGATGGCCACCGAAGACGTGGTTGCCAAGGCCAGGCAAGCCAAAGCCGCCGGCGCGTCGCGCTTCTGCATGGGCGCGGCCTGGCGCAGTCCGAAGGATCGTGACATCCCCAAGGTAGCGGCGATGATCCGCGAAGTGAAATCCCTTGGCCTGGAAACCTGCGCGACCCTGGGCATGCTGAGTGAACCGCAGGCGCATGCGTTGCGCGATGCCGGCCTGGATTATTACAACCACAACCTGGACAGCGCGCCGGAGTTCTACGGCGAAATCATCCACACCCGCGAGTTCCAGGATCGGCTCGACACGCTGGGCCACGTGCGCGATGTCGGCATGAAGACATGCAGCGGCGGCATCGTTGGCATGGGCGAATCGCGTGGCCAGCGTGCCGGACTGTTGCAGGCATTGGCCAACCTGCCGGCGCATCCGGATTCGGTGCCGATCAACCGCTTGGTGCCAGTGGAGGGCACGCCGCTGGCGGGCACCGCCGAAATCGATCCCTTCGAGTTCGTGCGCACGGTCGCGGCCGCGCGGATCATGATGCCGCGTTCGATGGTGCGCTTGTCTGCCGGGCGCGAATCGATGAGCGACGAATTGCAGGCGCTATGCTTTGCCGCCGGTGCCAATTCGATTTTCTACGGCGAAAAATTGCTGACCACCGGCAACCCGGATACCGAACGCGACCAGGCCTTGTTCGCGCGTTTGGGGTTGCGGCCAATGCAGATTGAAACAGCTGCCGACGATGCGATCCCTGCCTGCAGCACCACGGTGCATGCAGGCATCACCGAAGCCGCCTGAGTCATGCGCGAGTGGTTGGGTGAGCGCGTGCTCGCGTTACGCGCGCAGCGCCAGGCTGCATCGCGTCGGCGACGGACGCAAACAATCACTCGACGGGATGGTTTGCGTTGCGAAGTCGACGGTCGATGGTTGCTAGAGTTTTGCGGCAACGACTATCTCGGTCTGTCGCGGCATCCACGCGTGGTTGCAGCATTGCGCGATGCTGCGCAGACCCATGGTGCAGGCGCCACGGCATCGCCCTTGGTCTGCGGGCACACCGCCGCACATGAGGCGTTGGAACGCGAACTCGCCGACTGGCTGCAGGGGCCGCGCGCATTGCTGTTCGGCAGCGGCTTCATGGCCAATCTGGCGGTGGTGCAGGCCTTCTTGGGCGCAGGGGACGTGTGCGTGCAGGACAAGCTCAACCACGCCAGCCTGATCGATGCCGCACGGCTGTCGGGCTGCGTGTTGAAACGCTATCCGCATGCCGACGTCGAGGCGGCCGCACGCCAACTCGTTTCGCATGTCGATGGCGCGGCGTTGCTGGCCAGCGATGGCGTGTTTTCGATGGATGGCGACATCGCACCGTTGCGTGCGTTGGCAGAGGTTGCCCGCCAACAACAGGCGACCTTGTATGTCGATGATGCACACGGCATCGGCGTGCTTGGGCCGAATGGGCAGGGCAGTGTTGCTGCTGCCGGATTGGGTGTACGCGATGTGCCGTTGCAATTGGTGACGTTTGGCAAGGCGCTTGGCAGCTACGGTGCGGCGGTGGTCGGCGATGCGGACCTGATCGCACATCTGGCGGAAACTGCACGACCGCATGTTTACACCACCGCGTTGCCACCTGCGCAGTGCATGGCGACGCATGAGGCGGTGCGCATCGCGCGCGATGGCGACGCCCTGCGCGACCAACTGCAGACGCGGCTCGCACAATTGCGCGAGGGTGCTCATGCGCACGGTCTGGAATTGATGCCGTCGCAGACCGCGATCCAACCCATGCTTTGCGGTACCGACGCGCGCACCCTGGC
>JBDSIA010000180.1:0-2851 GCA_039918175.1 Thermomonas sp. | reverse complement strand
GCTAGCTTGCGCACCAGCAACGTGGCGAAGTCCGGATTCACCAGTCTGCGCTTGTTGTGGCGCTTCTTGTGCCACGGATCAGGGAAGTAGATGCGCACTTCGTCCAGCGCGGCATCGGCGATCTCGTGTTCGAGCACCTCGACCGCGTCGTGGTGGTAGAGCCGGACGTTGCCGGCATCGTCGTCGCCCAGCGCATTGAGCAGGCGGCCAACGCCAGGTGCATGCACCTCGATGCCGATGTGATCGCGCGCCAAATCCTGCCGCGCGGAGAAGCGCAAGGCCTCGCCATTGCCGAAACCGATTTCCAGAATGCGTGGCGCCTTGCGCTCGAAAGCGGCATCGAAATCGCGCGGGGTGCCGGCGTAGTCGATGCCGAAGCGTGGCCACAATTCATCGAATGCGCGTTGTTGGGCGTCGGTGAAGCGTCCCTGGCGCAGCACGAAGCTGCGCACCTTGCGCCGGCCTTCGGTGGCAGTGAATGGCTTGGGTGGTGCTTTCGAGCCGGAGCTGGGCGCGCCTTGTTTGGAGCCGGGATCCGTCATCAGCCGATGAGGCCGTCGACCGGCGATGAAGCGCTCGCGAAGCGCTTGCGCGGGATGCGGCCAGCCAGGAATGCTTCGCGCCCGGCTTCGACCGCCTTGCGCATGGCGCTGGCCATCAGCACCGGATCTTTTGCACCGGCAATCGCGGTATTCATCAGAACGCCATCGCAGCCGAGTTCCATCGCGATGGCCGCATCCGAGGCGGTGCCGACGCCGGCATCGACAATGATCGGTACCTTGGCGTTCTCGATGATCTCGATCAGGTTGTATTTGTTTTGCACGCCCAGACCCGAACCGATCGGCGCGGCCAGCGGCATCACCGCCACGCAGCCGATCTCTTCCAGGCGCTTGCACAGGATCGGGTCGTCGCTGGTGTAGACCATCACGTCGAAGCCATCCTTGACCAGGATCTCCGCTGCAGCAAGTGTCGCGACCACGTCGGGATACAACGTGCGCGGGTCGCCCAGCACTTCGAGCTTCACCAGCGTGTGGCCGTCGAGTAGTTCGCGTGCAAGCCGGCAGGTGCGCACCGCATCATCGGCGGTGTAGCAGCCGGCGGTGTTGGGCAGGATGGTGTAGCGGTCGGGCGGCAGTACGTCGAGCAGGTTGGGCTCGCCGGGGTTTTGACCAATGTTCGACCGACGGATCGCGACGGTGACGATCTGCGCACCGGCCGCCTCCGTGGCGCGGCGGGTCTCTTCCAGGTCCTTGAACTTGCCGGTGCCGGTCAGCAGGCGCGAAGCGTAAGTCTTGCCGGCGATGTGAAGTAGGTCGGTTGGTTGTGTCATGCGGCCATTATTGCCGATGTGGGCTGCGTGATTCCGCTTCGAGTCAGTGGTCACAGCCGTCCATGGCGTTGCATTGATCGCTTCGGATCGCCCGGCCCGGCCATCCATGGCCGTGCGTTCGGCTTGGCGCGCGGCAATGCCGCGCAGGCGCCAAGCCTCACCCTCCACCTAACGCATGCACGATTTCCACGCTGGCGCCGTCATGCAGCAGATATTGCGCATGCTGCGCCCGCGGCACGATGGCGCCATTGACCTCCACCGCGACGCGGCGCTCGGCCAGACCTTCGGCTGCCAGCAGGGTTGAAATGGTGGTCCCGGACAGGATTTGGTGGTGTTCGCCATTGAGCTGGATCTGCATGCCGGCATTTTCGCTCAATATGAGCCGCAGGCGGGTGGCGGCGCAGCTTGTGATCGTTAGAATTTCGTGAAACCATCGGCGCCATTCGGTATCGTACTGTCCAAGCATTAGTGGTCTGGTCCATCGACCATCAGAACTCCGCCCCCTCTGAGGATCATCATGAAAGCCAAACTCTCCCGCACCGTGCTGGCTGCCGCCCTGGCCTTGGCCGCGATGCCGCTGTATGCGCAAAACCAGCCGACCTTCACCCAGACCGTGTTCTTTGGTGACAGCCTGACGGACTCCGGGTTCTATCGGCCCTTCCTGATCCAGACGCAGGGGCCGTCGGCCGGGCTGGTGGGGCAGTTCACGACCAACCCGGGTTTGGTCTGGGCCCAATTCTTAGCTGACTATTACGGTACCGATGCCAGCCCGGCCTGGGGACTCACCACGACCGGAATCGCAGCCGGAACCGGCACCAACTATGCAGCCGGTGGCGCGACCTTCAAGGCCGGCCCCGGGTTTCCGCCGACACCGCCAACCCAGTATGCGCCGACCATTCCGACCCAGGTCGCGGCTTACCTGTCCGGCAATGGCGGCGTTGCCGACCCCGGTGCGCTGTATACGGTGTGGGGTGGCGCCAACGATCTTTTCTTCCATCTCAATGGACTGAGCACGCAGGCCCAATTCCTCGGGGCAGCAGGCACTGAAGTGGCCTTGATCGGAACCCTCACCCAGGCCGGCGCCCGCTACATCCTGGTGCCAACGATTCCGGACGTCGGACGCACTCCATTCGGCCTGTCCCAGGGAGCAGCTGGATCCGCCGGCATCACCGCCTTGGTGCAGGCCTACAACCAGACATTGTTCGGGGGGCTGGCTTCGGCGAACTTGCGTGTGATCCCGCTGGATACCTTCAACTTCATCCGTGAACTTTCCAGCGCACCGGCAACCTATGGCTTCAGCAACGTCACCGGCATGGCCTGCTTTGGCGTGCCCTCGTCGTTGGTGTGCAGTCCTTCGACCACCGTGCCCGGCGGCGCGGAATCCTATGCCTTCGCTGATTCAGTGCATCCCACCACTGCAGCGCATCGCCTGCTGGGACAGTTCGCGGTGTCGGTGATCGAAGGACCGCGCCAGATCGCGATCCTGCCGCACTCCGAAGCCACCATTGGCCGTGCCCGCAC
>JBDSIA010000179.1:0-1905 GCA_039918175.1 Thermomonas sp. | reverse complement strand
CGCCAACGTGCGCGTACGCGGCAACGGCTCGATCTGCGTTTCACTGGACGAAACCACTACCCGCGCCGACCTTGAGCTGTTGTGGCGCATTTTCTCGACCGACGATGCGGCGCTGCCCTCGGTCGATGCATTGGATGTGAGCGCGCCTTCGCAGATTCCGCAGGCACTTACTCGCACCAGCGCCTTCCTCACCCATCCGGTCTTCAACACCCACCACAGCGAGCACGAGCTGCTTCGCTACATGCGCGCGCTGTCGGACAAGGACCTGGCGATGGATCGCACCATGATTCCGCTGGGCAGTTGCACCATGAAGCTCAATGCCACCGCCGAAATGATCCCGGTGACGTGGCCGGAGTTCGGCAACATCCATCCGTTTGCTCCGGCCGCGCAGGTGCAAGGTTACAAGGAATTGATCGAAGGCCTGGAAGCCATGCTGGTGGAATGCACCGGCTATGACGCGGTCAGCCTGCAGCCGAATTCCGGTGCGCAGGGCGAATATGCCGGTCTGCTTGCGATCCGCGCCTGGCATGCCTCGCGGGGAGAGACCCAACGCGATATCTGCCTGATCCCGGAATCCGCGCACGGCACCAATCCGGCCTCTGCACAGATGTGCGGGATGCAGGTGGTGGTGACCAAGTGCGATGCCAACGGCAACGTCGACGTCGACGACATCCGGCGCAACGCGGAGAAATACAGCGCCCGCCTGGCCGCGCTGATGATCACCTACCCCTCTACCCACGGCGTGTTCGAGGAAGATGTGGTCGAGATCTGCGAGATCGTCCATACGCATGGCGGCCAGGTCTATACCGACGGCGCCAACATGAACGCGCTGGTCGGCGTGGCCAAGCCGGGCAAGTGGGGCTCGGACGTGAGCCACCTCAACCTGCACAAGACCTTCTGCATCCCGCACGGCGGCGGCGGCCCGGGTGTCGGACCGTGCGCGGTCAAGGCGCATCTGGCGCCATTCCTTCCAAAAGCATTGGCAGCCGATGCGTTTGCGACCGAAGGGGTTGGCGCCGGCAACATGGTCAGCGCCGCGACATACGGATCAGCGTCGATCCTGCCCATCAGCTGGATGTACATCGTAATGATGGGTGCCACCGGCCTGCGCAAGGCCACGCAAGTGGCGTTGCTCAATGCCAACTACATCGCCAAGCGCCTGGCGCCGCATTACGAGACGCTTTACACCGGGCGCAACGGGCTAGTGGCGCATGAGTGCATCCTCGACCTGCGGCCGATCAAGGACGCCACCGGCATCTCCGCCGAAGATGTGGCCAAGCGGCTGATCGATTTCGGCTTCCACGCGCCCACGCTGAGTTTTCCGGTTGCCGGCACGTTGATGGTGGAGCCGACGGAGTCCGAGTCCCTGCACGAACTCGATCGCTTCATCGACGCGATGATCCAGATCCGCGACGAGATCCGCATGGTCGAGCGCGGCGTACTGGACCGCGAGGACAACCCGCTCAAGCACGCGCCGCATACCGCAACCCAGGCCGCCGCCGCCGAATGGAAGCACGCTTACAGCCGCGAGCTTGCGGTGTTCCCGCTTGCCACCTTGCGCCTGCAGAAATACTGGCCGCCGGTGGCGCGCGTGGACAACGTCTACGGCGACAAAAACGTGTTCTGCAGTTGCTTGCCGATTGGCGACTTCCAGGACGAACCGGAAGCCTTCAGCGAACCGATGGTGGTCTGACCGCATCGGCGAAGGCGAACTTCAGGCTGGATCAACCACGTCGCCAAACCAGCATCCGGTTATTGGCCGGCATCGCCACATCATCGATGCGCTGCAGGCCAATGCCTGTGGCCAGCGCGTCGACGGCTTCGATATCGCGGATCCCGGAACGCGGGTCGCGCGCCTTCAGCCAACCCTCGAATTCACGATTGCTTTCGCTACTGAAACGGCCC